>NZ_JBFUCJ010000037.1:0-55986 GCF_056405295.1 Variovorax sp. P1_H2
ATGTTGGTCTGGAAGGCGATGCCGTCGATCACGCCGATGATGTCCACGATCTTGCGCGACGAGGCGTTGATCGAGCCCATGGTGCCGACCACCTGGCTGACCACGCTGCCGCCCCTGACCGCCACCTCGGAGGCCGAGACGGCCAGCTGGTTGGCCTGGCGCGCGTTGTCGGCGTTCTGCTTGACCGTCGAAGTCAGCTCTTCCATCGACGCCGCGGTCTGCTCCAGCGAGCTCGCCTGCTCCTCGGTGCGCGAGGACAGGTCCTGGTTGCCGGTGGCGATCTGGCTCGACGCCGTCGCGATCGTGTCGGTGCCTTCATGCACTTCACCCACGATCTTCACCAGGCTGGTGTTCATGTCCTTGAGCGCCTGCAGCAGCTGCCCGGTCTCGTCGCGCGTGCCGGCCTCGATGCGGCTGGTCAGGTCGCCGCCGGCCACCGTCTGCGCCACTTGCACCGCCCGGCCCAGCGGCCGGGTGATGCCGGCCGCGAGCCACCACGCGCAAACGCCGCCCAGGCCCAGCACGAGGACTCCCAGCGCCACCAGCAGGCTGCGGCTGGACCGGTAGCTGGCGCCGATCTGGAGCACCGTGCCGTCGATCATTCGCCGCTGCATCTCGAGCAATTGCTGGACCTTGTCCAGGTAGACCTTGGCGGCGGGCATGAACATCCGCTCCAGTGCCCGGTTGGCCTCCTCCGTCGTGCCCTCGGCCTTGGCCTTGACCACGGCGTCCCGCCCTTCGAGGTACTTCGCCCGCACCTCCTGGAACCCCTTCCACAGCGCCTTCTCCTCTTCGCTGACCAGCAGCGGCTCGAGCTGCTTCTGCATGGCTTGCGCCTCCTTGGTGGAGTTCGCGCTTTCCTCGGCGAAGAAGGGGCCGAGCGATGGGTCGGCACTCTTGGCGATGGCGGTGGTTCGGCGCACGCCGACCGCCACCAGCCGGTACCAGTCGCTGATGATCCGTTCCTTGGCCAGCGGCTGGTGGGTGATTTCTTCGGCGGCGGTCGTCACCGCATGAAGGCGCCAGATGCCGAGCGCAGTCATCAGCGCCATCAATGCCAGCACAAGGCCGAATCCCAGACCCAGGCGGGTGCCGATCTTCCAGTTTTTCACGTCAGTTCCTCATAGCCGGCCCGTCCGACTGCCAGAGGAATATCGGCAAGCGGGCGAAAAAATGAAGCCCGGCCTGCGGCGTCAGCCTGAGAAGCCGCCGTCGTCGAGAAATTTCTGCTCTTCCGCCGTGCTGCGGCGTTTCAGGGCCGCATTGCGATGCGGAAAGCGACCGAAGCGCGCCACGATGTCGCGGTGCAGCAGGGCGAATCGTTGCGTGTTGTCGTCGAGCGCCCTGCACAGGAGGACCGAGCGCTCCTGGTCGGCCAGTGATTCCGAATGCATGAAGGGCAGGTAGAAGAACGGCCGCAGTGCCGGCTCGACCTGCTGGTCGAACCCGGCCGCGATCGCCGCCTGCGCGACCGCCAGCGCCCTGCCGTCGGTCGCGAACATGCGGCCGCTGCCGCGCCAGGCGTTGCGGGGCAACTGGTCGAGCAGCAGCAGCAGCGCCAGCGCGCCTTCGGCGTCGGCCGCCCAGTGGTCGAGTGCGCCGGCGGCGGCGAGGTGGTGCGCGGGCTCGAAGCGGGCCTTGAATTCGGCATCGAAGGCCTCGTTCTTGGCGAACCAGCGGCGCGGGCCGGCGTCGCGCCAGAAGGCGGTGACCTCGCCGGGAGAGGGAAGGGCATTCATGCGGCGGATGATGCCATCGGGTCTCGAAAGTCGGGGCGGTGGCCGACATCGCGGACGACCGCCGCTGCCTAAGCTTGGCGCATCACAACCCGATGGAGATGTCCCATGACCCGATACGGAAGAATCTTGCGCCTGGCCCTTGTCGCGGGCGTCGCGACCGTGGCCCTGGCGGGCTGCGGAATGATGTCGAAGTCCAATACCGCGAGCTTCAGCGGCGCCATGAATGCGGCCAGCGAGGTGCCGCCCAACATGACGCGCGGCAGCGGCATGGCCGAGGCCTGGCTCAACAAGGACACCAACGTGCTCAAGTACAAGATCACCTACGAGGGCTTGAGCGGGCCGGCCACAGGCGCGCACTTCCACGGTCCGGCCGCGGCAGGCGCGAACGCCGCCGTCGTGCTGCCATTCGCATCGCCGGCCAGTCCGATCGAGGGCCAGGCCACGCTCACGCCGGCTCAGGCGGCCGACCTGATGGCAGGCAAGTGGTACGCCAACGTCCACACCGCGGCCAATCCGGGCGGCGAGATCCGCGGGCAGATGCTGCCGAAGATGTAGCGGGGCGCGGGTCAGCCCGCAACGGTGGCCTGCTCCTCATGATCGCTTTCGCTGCGAGCCCCCAGCGGCAGCACGCAGACGAACTGGGTGCCCAGCGCCAGCACGAGGCCGAGCCGGCCGCCGATCTGGGCGATCTCGCAACGCGCCCTCGGCACGGCCGTGGCCGGGCCGGGCTCGCAGTGCCGCACGGCCTTGCCGACGCCGGACCCGGAGTTGGCCATGGCCCGTGTCGCTGCTTGCCGGAGCAGCCCGAGGAGGGGCTGAAGGTCGCGGTTCCGGAGCGACTGAAGGTAGAGCCCGAAAGTGGCCGATGTGTCCGCCTCGCCGGCCGCATCTTCGGGGGCAGGCGCCTTGCTCCCGCGTTGGCGCAGCCGCATCAGCGCCCGATGCACTTGCTGCCTGCAGCCGGCCTCGCTCCTGCCGCTGGCCCGGGCAATGTCGGCGTAGCTCGCTTCGAAGACCTCGCGCAGCAGCAG
Organism: Variovorax sp. P1_H2; assembly: GCF_056405295.1. Taxonomy (NCBI): domain Bacteria; kingdom Pseudomonadati; phylum Pseudomonadota; class Betaproteobacteria; order Burkholderiales; family Comamonadaceae; genus Variovorax; species Variovorax sp. P1_H2. The sequence goes on from NZ_JBFUCJ010000037.1 coordinate 2,771, forward strand.
GGCGGCCCCGTCGGCGGCGCTCAGGGTAGCCGCCAGCAGGCGCAGCGCCCGGGTGCTTTCTTCGGCCTGCGCCGCGAGGTCTTCGGCCGAGCACGCGCTGAGCGCCGAGGCCCGCGCTTCGGCATCGTGGAGCCAGCGGCGCATCCAGTCGCGCCGACGGAGCCGGTCGATGACAAGGTTCTGCATGACGGTGGTCAACCACGCCTGAGCGGCATCCGGAGGCGGTGCGCCGCCGGCCCCTGCCTCGACCGCCCGCAGGTAGCTTTCCTGGACGACGTCCTCGGCTTCGGCCGTGGCACCCAGAAGGCGCTGCGCGGCGCGGACCAGGCGGTTGCGGTCGGAGGGGAGGTGCGAAAGATAACGTTCATCGAGCATCGGCGGAGCTTGCCACAGCGCGGGCTGTCACGAATCCGAGGGCTCATTCGTCAAGACAGTTCAAACCACAGGAGCAACTTCTCAATGGAAAAAGACGACGACACCAAGCCCTCCGACGCGCCCGAAATGCGCAGTTCCTACCTCGAGGAAAAGGCCTTCAAGTCGCGCACGCTGCTGATCTTCGGATCGATCACCGATGCCGTGGCGGCCGACGTCACGCGACGGCTGATCGCGCTCGACGCCGACAGCCAGGCGCCGATCGACATCCTCGTGAGCTCGCCGGGCGGCCACCTCGAATCGGGCGACGCGATCCACGACATCGTTCGCTTCATCAGCGCGCCGGTCCACATGATCGGCACCGGATGGGTCGGCAGCGCGGCGACGCATCTGTTCCTGGCGGCGCCGCGCGAGCGCCGCGTGTGCCTGCCCAATACCCGTTTCCTGATCCACCAGCCGAGTGGCGGCGCAGGCGGGCAAGCGACCGACATCGCGATCCAGGCGCAGGAGATCGTCAAGGCCCGCGAGCGCGTCGCCCACGAGATCGCCCGCGAGACCGGCCGTCCGCTGGACGAGGTACTGGTCGACATCGAGCGCGATCGCTGGCTGTCGGCTGAAGAGGCCGTGGCCTACGGGCTGATCTCGCGCATCGTCCAGCGCAAGACCGAGTTGCGCTCCTAGGCGTCCCCCGGAGGGAGGCGGCGAGCTGGCGCATGGTGTCAAATGACGCCATGATCGCCACCAAGAAGCCTCGTTCCTCCTCCTCTTCCGCCTCGGCCGGGTCTGCTGCCGCTGCTCGCTCGCGGGTCGACATCAACACCGCCAGGAAGGCGCTGGTGCTGCAGGGCGGCGGCGCGCTCGGCGCCTACCAGGCGGGCGTCTATGCCGGGGTGTTCGAGAAGCACAAGGCGCTGGACTGGGTCGCCGGGGTATCGATCGGCGCGGTCAACGCGGCCTTGATCGCCGGCAATCCGCCGGAGCGCCGCGTCCAGCGACTGCGCGAGTTCTGGGACCTGGTCTCGTCGGGGCCGACCCAGCGCCTGCCGGCCTGGTGGGGCGGCGACCGGGCGGTGCTGAACCAGTGGAGCGCCACCGCGGTCGCGATGCTCGGCGTGCCGGGTTTCTTCGAGCCGCGCCGCACGCCGGCGCTGATGCTCGGCGGCTCGGCGCCGCTGCTGAGCTACTACGATACTTCGCCGCTCAAGTCCACACTCGAGCGGCTGGTCGACTTCGACCGCATCAACCATTGCGAGACCCGCTTCAGCGTCGGTGCCGTCAACGTGCGCACCGGCAATTCGATCTATTTCGACAACACGGTGCAGCGCATCGGGCCCGAGCACATCATGGCCAGCGGCGCGCTGCCGCCCGGCTTCGCGCCGGTGCACATCGACGGCGAGGACTACTGGGACGGCGGCATCGTCTCCAACACGCCGCTGCAGTACGTGCTCGACACCCATCCGCGCAGCGAGCCGCTGATGGTGCTGCAGGTCGACCTGTTCAGCGCCCATGGCGCGATGCCGCGCACGCTGGCCGAGACCCTGGAGCGGCAGAAGGACATCACCTATTCGAGCCGCACCCGGATGAACACCGATGTGCTGGCTTCCAACATGAACCTCCAGCAGGCGATCGCCGACCTGATCGGCAAACTGCCGGCGCCGTTGCGCAGGGACCCCAGCGTGCATGCGGTCTGTGCCCAGCTGAACCACCAGCCGATCGAGATCGTGCACCTGATCTACCGCGACAAGCCCTACGAGCTCGAATCGAAGGACTACGAGTTCTCGCGCGCCTCGGTGGACGAGCACTGGGACGCCGGCCTGCGCGACATCTGCAACACGCTGGACCATCCCGAATGCCTCCAGGGGGCTTTGCTGTCGCACGGCGTCACCACCTTCGACCTGACCGAGCCGAATGCCCGCCGGATCCGCCGCCCGATGCAGCATCCGCTGATTCCGGCCGGGCAGTGAGCGCCGGACCCCACCGGCACGCCGCACAGGCACGCAGATTGCACGCATTCCCCCATCCCCGTCACACCAAGGAAAACCCATGCAGCTCAAGGACAAGGTCGCTTTCATCACCGGCTCGGCCAGCGGTATCGGCAAGGAGATCGCGATCCTGTTCGCGCAGGAAGGCGCGAAGATCGTGATCGCCGACCTCAACAAGCAGGCGGCCGACGCCACGGCCGCCGAGCTCGAGGCCAGCGGTGCGCAGGCCATCGGCGTCGGCGTCGACGTCACCAGCGAGGAGCAGGTCGATGCGGCGGTCGAGGAGGCGGCCAAGGCCTTCGGCGGCATCGACATCCTGATCAGCAACGCCGGCATCCAGATCGTGCATCCGGTGGAAGAGTTCAGCTTCGCCGACTGGAAGAAGATGCTGGCGATCCACCTCGACGGCGCCTTCCTGACGACCAAGGCCTGTCTCAAGCACATGTACGCGCAGGGCCGCGGCGGCAGCGTGATCTACATGGGCTCGGTGCACTCCAAGGAAGCTTCGCTGCTGAAGGCGCCCTACGTGACCGCCAAGCACGGCCTGATCGGCCTGGCGAAGACCGTGGCCAAGGAGGGTGCCAAGTACAACGTGCGAGCCAACGTGATCTGCCCCGGCTTCGTGCGCACGCCGCTGGTCGAAAAGCAGATCCCCGAGCAGGCGAAGACGCTCGGCATCACCGAGGAGCAGGTGATCAAGAACGTGATGCTCAAGGAAACCGTGGACGGCGAGTTCACCACCACCGACGACGTCGCCCGCGTGGCGCTGATGTTCGCGGCCTTCCCGACCAATGCGCTGACCGGGCAGTCCCTCGTCGTGAGCCACGGCTGGTTCATGCAGTGAGGGCGGCCGCACCCGCCTTCGCCACGACCGCCCTCCGACGGCGCGCTGCCCGCTGAAGCCGCGATGGAACTGAGGCAACTGCGCTATTTCGTCAAGACCTGCGAACTGCGCAGCATGGGGCGCGCCGCGCTCGAGCTCGACCTGGCGACCTCCGCGCTGAGCCAGCAGATCAGCCGGCTCGAGAGCGAGCTGTCGACGCGCCTGCTGCAGCGCAGCTCGACCGGCGTCACGCCGACCGATGCCGGCCTGGCCTTCTTGCAACAGGCCCAGCTCACCTTGCGCCATGCCGACGAGGCGGTGCGGGCGGCGCAGCAGGCACGGCTCGCGGGCCACGTGAGTATCGGCCTGCCGCCGACCACCTCGTCGGTGCTCGGCGTGCCGCTGATCCAGGCCATGGCCGAGCGCTATCCCGAGGTCAGGCTGCACCTGGTGGAGGCCCTGTCGGGCCACCTGGCGACCATGCTCAACGGCCGCCAGCTCGACCTCGCGGTGCTGTTCCAGGCCGACGCCGCACGGCGCTGGACCGTGCTGCCCTTGCTCGACGAGAAGCTGTTCGTGATCGGCCATGCCGACCTGCCGGGCCTGCCCGCAGGGCCGCAGGTGCGCATCGCGCGCCTGGGCGAGCTGCCGCTGATCCTGCCGAGCGCCTCGCATGGGCTGCGCGCCACGCTGGCCGCGGCCTTCGCTCGGGCCCGCGTCGAGCCGCGCGTGGTGGCCGAGATCGACGGCCTGGCGCTGCTGATGGACGCGGTGCGCGCGGGACAGGGCGCGACCATCCAGCCGGGCGCGGCGACCGCTCGCCTCGGCGACGCCGGCCTGGTGCAGGTGCGCATCGCCGATGCCCAGGTGGGCCGCCGCAACCTGCTGGCCAGCCTGTCGGACGACGAGCTGTCGCCGGCGGCGCTGGCCGCCCGGGTGGTGCTGTCCGACGTCGCGCGCCGGCTGGTGCGCGACGGCCGCTGGGCCGGCGCCACTCTTCACGAAAACTGAAGACCCCTTGCCTCGGGCGCACTGTCGCCCGAAGGCCTGCCTGCCTACAGTTGCCCTTCACCACGAGGAGACAACTGAATGATCGACGTCCTGGTCGCCGGCGGCGGCAATGCCGCGCTGTGCGCCGCGCTGATGGCGCGCGAGGCCGGTGCCAGCGTGCTGCTGGTCGAGGCCTCGCCGCGCGAATGGCGCGGCGGCAATTCCCAGCACACGCGCAACCTGCGCTGCATGCACGATGCGCCGCAGGACGTGCTGGTCGACGCCTATCCCGAGGACGAGTACTGGCAGGACCTGCTGAAGGTGACGGGCGGCCTGACCGACGAGCACCTCGCCCGCATCGCGATCCGTGCTTCATCGACCTGCCGCGACTGGATGCGCCGACATGGCGTGCACTTCCAGCCGCCGCTGTCGGGCGCGCTGCACGTGGCGCGCACCAACGCCTTCTTCATGGGCGGCGGCAAGGCGCTCGTCAACGCGTACTTCCGCAGCGCCGAGCGGCTGGGCGTCCAGCTTCGCTACGACACGCCGATCGTCTCGATCGAACTCGACGGCGATCGCTTCGTGGCCGCACGCACCGCCGGCGGCGAGCGCATCGAGGCGCGAAGCTGCGTCCTTGCGGCGGGCGGCTTCGAGTCCAACCGCGAGTGGCTCATCGAGGCCTGGGGCGTGAACGCGCGCGGCGAGTGCCCGGCCGAGAACTTCCTGATCCGCGGCACGCGCTTCAACGAGGGCGTGCTGCTCAAGGCCATGATCGACGCCGGGGCCGATTCGATCGGCGATCCGACGCAGGCCCACATGGTGGCGATCGACGCCCGGGCACCGCTCTACGACGGCGGCATCTGCACCCGCATCGACTGCGTGTCGCTCGGCGTCGTCGTCAACCGCGACGCGCAGCGCTTCTACGACGAGGGCGAGGACTTCTGGCCCAAGCGCTATGCGATCTGGGGCCGGCTCGTGGCGCAGCAGCCGGGCCAGATCGGCTACTCGATCATCGACCGCAAGGCGATCGGCCGTTTCATGCCACCGGTGTTCCCGGGCACGGTGGCCGACAGCCTGCCCGAGCTCGCGCGCAAGCTGGGCCTGCCGGAGGCACCCTTCGTCGACACCATCGCCGCCTACAACGCGGCCTGCCGGGTCGGCACCTTCGACCACACGGCGCTCGATGACTGCCACACCGAAGGCCTCGCGCCCGCCAAGACCCACTGGGCGCGTCCGATCGACACGCCGCCCTTCTACGGCTATGCGCTGCGGCCCGGCGTCACCTTCACCTACCTGGGCCTGAGGGTGAACGACCAGGCCGCCGTGCACTTCGGCGGCCGGCCGAGCCCGAATCTGTTTGTCGCCGGCGAGATGATGGCCGGCAACGTCCTCGGCAAGGGCTACACCGCCGGCGTGGGGATGGCGATCGGCACCGCGTTCGGCCGCATCGCCGGCACCCAGGCGGCCAAGGCGGCCATGAAGGAGACGGACCATGCAGCAGCTTGATGCGCTGACCCGGGAGGCCGTATCGCTCGCGGGCGGCGGGTCACGGGGGACCCCGATCCTGAGCGCGCGCGAGGCCGAGGTCGGCCGCCAGATGCAGATCTGCAATGCTTGCCGCTACTGCGAGGGCTTCTGCGCCGTGTTCCCGGCGATGACGCGGCGGCTCGAATTCGGCAAGGCCGACATCCACTACCTCGCGAACCTGTGCCACAACTGCGGCGCCTGCCTGCATGCCTGCCAGTACGCGCCGCCGCACGAGTTCGCGGTCAACGTGCCGCGCGCGATGGCCGAGGTGCGCGGGCAGACCTATGCCGACTATGCGTGGCCGCCGGCATGGGGCCGGCTGTACCAGCGCAATGGCCTGACACTGTCGGTGGCGCTCGCTGCGGGGCTGGCTCTGTTCCTGATGCTGGCGGTGGCGCTCAATGGCACGCTGTGGGGCGGCAGGCTGGAGGGCAATTTCTACCGCCTGTTCCCGCACAACCTGCTGGTCAGTCTGTTCGCGCCGGTGTTCCTGTTCGTGGTGTTCGCGTTGGGCAAGGGTGTCACGCGCTTCTGGCGCGAGCTGACGCCGGCCACCAGCGGCGCGCCGTTGAACGCGCCTGCCGCGGCCGAAGCCACCCATGCCGTGCTGCGCCTGAAGTACCTCGACGGCGGCCACGGCGAAGGCTGCCACGACGAGGACGATGCCTACACGCTGTCGCGCCGGCGCTTCCATCACTTCACCTTCTACGGTTTCCTGTTGTGCTTCGCTGCTACCAGCGTCGCGACGCTCTACCACTACCTGTTCGGCTGGCACGCGCCTTACGACCTGCCGAGCCTGCCTAAGCTGCTCGGTGTCGTCGGTGGCGCGAGTCTGATGATCGGCACGGCGGGGCTCTGGCGGCTCAACCGCCGGCGCCATGCGTTGCAGGGCGATGCGGCGCAGAAGCCGATGGACCTGGGCTTCATTGCCTTGTTGTTCCTCACCAGCGCGAGCGGACTGGCGCTGTGGCTCGGGCGCGGCACGCCGGCCCTGGCGCTGCTGCTGTGCCTGCATCTCGGCGCGGTGATGGCGCTCTTCGCCACGCTGCCTTACGGCAAGTTCGCGCACGGCATCTTCCGCACGGCGGCGCTGCTGCGCCATGCGGTCGAGAAGCGCCTGCCGAATCCGATCGGCCTCGGCGCCGACTGAAAAACAACTCGAATCGACAACTGGCAAGGGAACCACGATGAACAAACGACACCTGCTGCGCGCCACCACTCTGGTCGCTGCTTCGCTGCTGCTGGCCGGCCTCGGCCACGCGCAGGACTTTCCGCCGAACAAGCCGGTGACCTTGGTGGTGGGGTTCGCTCCGGGCGGCGCGGCCGACGCGGCGGCGCGCTTGATCGCGAAGAAGCTGGGCGAGAACATCGGCCAGAAAGTCGTGGTCGACAACAAGGCCGGTGCCGGCGGCAACATCGCCCACCAGCTGGTGGCGGCCGGGCCGGCCGACGGCTCGATGCTGCTGTTCGGCTCGATCGGCCCGCTGACCATCGCGCCGCATGTGATGAAGGTCCGCTACGACCCCTTCAAGGACCTGGCCGCCATCTCGGGCGGCGTCAACTTTCCGAACGTGCTGGTGGTGAACAAGGGCGTGGGCGTGAAGACGCTGGCCGAGTTCGTGGCGCTCGCGAAGAAGAAGCCCGGAAGCATCGATTTCGCGTCCACCGGTGCCGGCTCGGCCTCGCACCTGGCGGGCGAGCTCTTCAACCAGCGCGCGGGCATCGACATGGTCCACGTACCGTACAAGGGCGGCGCGCCGGCGCTGCAGGACCTGCTGGGCGAGCGTGTCGCCTCGTATTTCTCGGCGCCACCGACGGCGCTGCCGCAGATCGAGGCCGGCAACCTGATCCCGCTCGCCACCACCGGGTCGACGCGGCCGGCCTACATGCCGAACATCCCCACGGTGGCCGAATCGGGCTACCCGGGCTTCGAGGCCTTGAACTGGTATGCCTTCGTGGCACCGGGCAAGACGCCGGCGCCCGTGCTCGACCGCTGGAACCTGGAGATCGTGAAGGTGCTGAACGATCCGGGCGTCAAGGAATCGCTCGACAAGCACGGATTGACGCCGCAGCCGACCACGCGGGCAGAGCTCACGGCCTTCATGCGCAAGGAAGACGCCAAGTGGGGCGGCATCGTGCGCGAACGCAGGATCACCGCAGATTGAATGGCCCCCACGCTCCCCCACTTCGTGTGGGTCGCTGCCCCCCGAGGGGGCCGCAGGCCGCCTTGGGGCGGCCCGGCGCCGGCCTGGGCCCCCACGCYCCCCCACTACGTGTGGGTCGCTGCCCCCCGAGGGGGCCGCAGGCCGCCTTGGGGCGGCCCGGCGCCGGCCTGGGTCGTCAGGCAGAAGGTGTGGCGAGCTTGAGTTCCCAGGTCTCGCCGACCAGTTGCTGCCCGAAGCCTTCGTAGGGTTCCGACTTCACCCGCTTGAACCCGCGTGCGGCGTAGATGCCGCGCGCCGCCGCGAGGCAGCTGTTGGTCCACAGGACCATCTTCTTGTAGCCCTTGTTGCGCGCGAAGGCGATGCACTCGTCCGTGAGCCGCCCGCCCAGCCCCAGGCCGCGTGCCTGCGGCGCGAGGATCAGCATGCGCAATTGCGCGGTGGTGGGCGACTTGCGCACCACAAACACCGCGCCGACGCGCTCGCCATTGAGCTCGGCGATCCAGCAGCGCTCCCAGGCGGGCTGGAACTTGCGCAGGAACTGGCCGGCGATGTCGGCCACCAGGGCCTCGAACTCGCTGTTCCAGCCGTACTCGCGGGCGTAGATCTCGCCGTGCTGCTGCACCACCCAGCCGATGTCGCCGGGCGCCGGGTCGCGCAGCACCGCCGCCTGCGTGCGGGCTGGCGGCCGCGTTCCCGGCTCCAGAAGGGCCTGCAGCGTGTCCATCGCCTCGATCAGCTGGTGCCGCTCGGCCGGCGCCAGCGGCGCCAGCAGCGCCCGCGCCTCGTCGCGCGATTTCTGCTGCAGCGGCGCGAAAGCCGCATGGCCGGCTTCGGTCAACGCCAGCAGGCTCTGCCTGGCGTCGCGCGGATGGGGCTGGCGCCGCAGCCAGCCCCGGGACTCGAAGCGCCGCAGGATGCGGCTTAGGTAGCCGCCGTCGAGGTGCAGGTCCCGGCCGATCTCGCTGGCCACCGCTTCCGCGCGATGCGCCAGTTCGTAGAGCACACGCACGTCGGTCAGCGACATGTCGCTGTCGAGGTAGGGGTCGAGGATGCCGATGCGGCGCGTGTAGAAGCGGTTGAAACGGCGGATCGCCTTAACCTCGGCCACTTCCGTAGTGGGGGTGGGAATGCGGGACATGCTTGCCATTGTCATGTAATTGATTGACTAAGGCAATCAATTGATCGGCTGCCACCGTTTCTCGTTTGCCCTTTAGGGCGACAGATCCAATGGAAAACCCTAAAATCGCGGGTTGCCCACCACCGGCCCACCCGGCCCGCAGGCCTCTCGCGGCAGACCCTTGCCGTATTCCCTCGATGAACGCCCCAGTCGACGTCTCCTTTTTCGCGCGCGCCGCCAAGCCGCTGACCAGCTACCGCAAGTACTGGGCGGCCCGCTTCGGCACGGCGAAGTTCCTGCCGACCTCGCGCGCCGAGATGGACGCCCTCGGCTGGGACAGCTGCGACATCATCGTGGTCACGGGCGATGCCTATGTCGACCATCCGAGCTTCGGCATGGCCGTGATCGGCCGCATGCTAGAGGCGCAAGGCTTCCGGGTCGGCATCATCGCGCAGCCCGACTGGCAGAGCGCCGACCCGTTCAAGGTGCTCGGCAAGCCGAACCTGTTCTTCGGCGTCACGGCCGGCAACATGGATTCGATGATCAACCGCTACACGGCCGACCGCAAGGTGCGCAGCGACGACGCCTACACGCCCGGCGACGTCGGCGGCCGGCGGCCCGACCGGGCGGCCATCGTCTATTCGCAGCGCTGCAAGGAAGCCTGGAGCGACGTGCCGATCGTGCTCGGCGGCATCGAAGGCTCGCTGCGCCGTATCGCGCATTACGACTACTGGCAGGACAAGGTGCGGCGCTCGATCGTGGTCGACGCCAAGTGCGACCTGCTGCTGTACGGCAACGCCGAGCGGGCGATCGTCGAGATCGCCCACCGGCTGGCCGCGCGCGAGCCGGTGGCGCAGATCACCGACGTGCGCGGCACGGCCTTCGTGCGCCGCGAAACGCCGGAAGGCTGGTTCGAGATCAATTCCACCAGCGTCGACGAGCCGGGCCGGGTCGAGGCCCATGTCAATCCGTACCTGATGGTGTCCGACCAGGCCAAGGCCAACGGCGCCACCTGCGCCAAGGAAGACGACGCCCAGGCAGTCGCCCAGGCCGCCGAATCCGCGGGCTCCGTCAACCTGTCGATCAAGCCGCTCAATTTCGTGCCGAACCCGGCCTTGCAGAGCCGCGAGCGCATCAAGGTGCCGCCGCGCGACCGCTCGGTGATCCGGCTGCCGTCCTACGAGCAAGTGCGCGCCGATCCGGTGCTCTACGCCCACGCCAACCGCGTGCTGCATCTCGAAACCAACCCCGGCAATGCCCGTGCATTGGTGCAGGCGCACGGCGAAGGCACGACCGCGCGCGACGTCTGGATCAACCCGCCGCCGATCCCGCTGACCACGGCCGAGATGGACCACGTGTTCGACCTGCCGTATGCGCGCAGCCCGCATCCGCGCTATGCCGACCAGAACGGCAGCCACGACGGCGGGACGAAGATCCCCGCGTGGGAAATGATCCGCTTCAGCGTCAACATCATGCGCGGCTGCTTCGGCGGCTGTACCTTCTGCTCGATCACCGAGCACGAGGGCCGCATCATCCAGAGCCGCTCGGAAGAATCGATCATCAAGGAAGTCGAAGCGATCCGCGACAGCGTCAAGGGCTTCACCGGCACCATTTCCGACCTCGGCGGCCCGACCGCCAACATGTACCGCATCGGCTGCAAGTCGCCCGAGATCGAATCGGCCTGCCGCAAGCCCAGCTGCGTCTATCCGGGCATCTGCCCGAACCTCAACACCAACCACGATCCGCTGATCAAGATCTACCGCCGCGCGCGGGCGCTCAAGGGCATCAAGAAGATCCTGATCGGCTCCGGCCTGCGCTACGACCTGGCGGTGCAGTCGCCCGAGTACGTCAAGGAGCTGGTGCAGCACCACGTCGGCGGCTATCTCAAGATCGCGCCCGAGCACACCGAGCAGGGTCCGCTCACCAAGATGATGAAGCCGGGCATCGGCAGCTATGACAAGTTCAAGCAGATGTTCGAGAAGTACTCGGCCGAGGCGGGCAAGAAGCAGTACCTGATCCCGTACTTCATCGCCGCGCACCCGGGCACCAGCGACGAGGACATGATGAACCTCGCGATCTGGCTCAAGAAGAACGGCTTTCGCGCCGACCAGGTGCAGACCTTCTACCCGTCGCCGATGGCCACCGCGACCACGATGTACCACACCAACAAGAACCCGCTGCGCAAGATCACGCGCGAGAGCGAGACGGTGGACATCGTGCGCGGCGACAAGCGCCGCCGCCTGCACAAGGCCTTCCTGCGCTACCACGACGCCAACAACTGGCCGCTGCTGCGCGAAGCGTTGAAGGCGATGGGCCGGGCCGACCTGATCGGCAACGGCAAGCACCACCTGATCCCAACCTGGCAGCCGTTGACCGACGGCAGCTACCAGAGCGCTCGGCGCAAGAACTCGACCGTGGTGGCGGCCAAGCCGGCGGCGCCGGTCAAGGGCCGCATCCTGACCCAGCACACCGGGCTGCCGCCGCGCGACACCGGGGCAGGGCGCACCCGGCCTTCGGCGGGCAAGCCGATCCGCAAGGACCGCTGAGCGGCCGGCGCGGCAGTCGCTGTATCGTGTCGGCATGAACACACTGCCGGCGGTCTTGTTCCTGTGCTTGCGCGTCGGCATCGGCCTGATGCTCTCGGTGTCGGCTTTCGGCGCCCGGGCGGCGCTCGAGGCGGGTTCGGCCCAGGCCCTGCGCGAACTGCACGGCAAGCTCGGCGAACAACTGGTCCGCAGTCCCTTGAAGCGGCCGATCGTGCTCGATTCGGCCGAAACCGACGGYGGGCTGCAGGGCGATGTCTATGCGGTCGTCAATCACTCGCTCGAGGACGTGCGGCGCGCACTCGAGCAATCCCCGCAGTGGTGCGAGATGCTGCTGCTGCACATCAACAACCGGCGCTGCCGCGTGGCGCGCGGGCCCGAAGGCGAGGTGCTGACCCTGAGCGTGGTCCCGCGCTACGACAAGCCGATCGAACAGGCCTTCGAKCTGTCTTTCGGGCACCGCGCGGCGCAGGCCACGGCGGACTACCTGCTGGTCGACCTGGCAGCGGAATCGGGCCCGATGGGGACCAGCCACTACCGCGTGATGGTCGAGGGGATCCCGCTCGGCGAGCACCAGGCCTTCCTGCATTTCGCCTACGCCTATGACCACGGCATGATGGCCCGCCTCGCCACCATGGCCTACCTCGCGACCTTCGGCAGCCACAAGGTGGGCTTCACGGTGGTCGGCAAGAAGCCCAACGGCGGTCCCGACTACATCCGCGGCCTGCGCGGTCTGGTAGAGCGCAACGCGATGCGCTACTTCCTGGCGCTGGAGGCCTACCTCGACGGCCTCCCGGCGCCGGCGCCGGAGCGCGCCGACAAGCGCCTGCACCGCTGGTTCGAGGCCAGCGAGCGCTACCCGACCCAATTGCACGAGGTCGACCTGGCGACCTACCTGGCGGTCAAGCGCGAGGATCGCCTGCGCGACACCGGCCTGGCGCGCTGAGGCGTCGCGCTCGTCGCGGCGTCAGCGAAGCACCAGCACCGGCGTGTGCGAATGTGTCAGCACATGCAGCGTCTCGCTGCCCATCAGCAGCCGCTTGATGCCGCGCCGTCCGTGCGAGGCCATCACGATCAGGTCGCAATGGTGGACCCGCGCGGCTTCGATGATGGCTTCGGACACGCCTTCGGCGCGCATCACGATGCCGGTGGTGCGCTTGACACCCCGGGCATCGGCCTTGGACTTGACCGCATCGACCACCCGCTGCGACTCGGCGTCGGCCTCGTCGCGCAGCCGCGAGACCTCGATCTGGCTGAGCAGCAGCGAGCCCTCGAAGTAGCTGGCGGCCTGGTGATGGGAGACCTTGACGGCGTACAGCTCCGCCTGCGTCAGGAGGGCCAGGTCGATGGCGCTGCCCACGGCCTGTTCCGACAGCTCGGAGCCGTCGGTCGCCACGAGGATTCGTTCGTACATGACGGAACTCCCGGGCGGACGGGGACCCGCCCCCGGGGTGAGATTAGTCCGCGCACCGCAGGGGTGCAAGGGGTCGACGGCGTTCTAGGCGGGGTCGCCTAGCACCGGGCCGCAGCTCGGGTCACGCCTCGGTCGCGCCGCTTGGCGTCAGACTTCGAAGCGCACGCCTTGCGCGAGCGGCAGTTCGCGCGAGTAGTTGATCGTGTTGGTGGCACGGCGCATGTACGCCTTCCACGCGTCGGAGCCGGACTCGCGGCCTCCGCCGGTCTCCTTGTCGCCGCCGAAGGCGCCGCCGATCTCGGCACCCGAGGTGCCGATGTTCACGTTCGCGATGCCGCAGTCGGAGCCCGATGCGGACAGGAAGGATTCCACCTCGCGCACGTCGTTGCTGAAGATCGCGGAGGACAGGCCTTGCGGAACGCCGTTCTGCAGTGCGATCGCGTCGTCCAGGTCCGCGTAGGCCATCACGTAGAGGATGGGAGCGAAAGTCTCGTGGCACACGGTCGCGGTCTGCGCGGGCATTTCCACGATTGCGGGGCGGACGTAGAAGGCATTCGGGAACCGTGTCTCCAGCACGCGCTCGCCGCCGGTCACCAGGCCGCCTTCCGAAGCCGCCGAGCGCAGCGCCGCCTGCATCGATTCGAAGGCGTTCTGATCGATCAGCGGGCCGACCAACTGGCCTTCGAGCGGATCGCCGATGCTGAGCTTCGCATAGGCCGCCTTGAGGCGTTGGACGAACGCTTCGCGGACGCTCGAATGAACGATCAGCCGGCGCGTCGTCGTGCAGCGCTGTCCCGCCGTGCCCGCAGCAGCGAACAGGATGCCGCGCACGGCGAGGTCGAGATCGGCGGATGGCGTGACGATCACCGCGTTGTTGCCACCGAGTTCAAGCAGCACGCGGCCGAAACGCTGCATCACCCGTGGCCCGACTGCACGGCCCATGCGCGTGCTGCCCGTGGCGGAAAGCAGCGCGACCTTCGGATGGTCGACCAGCGCTTCACCGGTGTCCTGCCTGCCGATCACCAGTTGCGACAGCGCCGGCGGCGCGTCGCCGAAGGCGCGTGCGGCGCGCTCGAAGATCGCCTGGCAGGCCAGTGCCGTGAGCGGTGTCTTCTCCGACGGCTTCCAGACGACCGCATCGCCGCAGACGATGGCCAGGGCGAAGTTCCATGACCACACGGCCGCGGGGAAATTGAAGGCGCTGATGACGCCGACGACGCCGAGCGGATGCCAGGTTTCCATCATGCGATGCTTCGGCCGCTCGGAGGCGATCGTCAGGCCGTAGAGCTGGCGCGACAGACCGACCGCGAATTCGCAGATGTCGATCATTTCCTGCACTTCGCCGACGCCCTCGGAGAGCATCTTGCCGCTTTCGATGGAAATGAGGCGGCCGAGCGGCGCCTGGTGCTTGCGGAGTTCTTCGCCGAGCAGCCGGATGAGGGCGCCGCGTCGCGGAGCGGGCACGTCGCGCCAGGCCTCGAACGACTGCTGCGCGCGGCGAACGGTCTCGTCGACCTGCTGGGGCGAGTGAGCGGCGACGCGGCCGATCTCGCTGCCGTCGATAGGACTGCGTACGGCGATATCGCCCTGGGAGTAGCTGCCCAGTGGCAAGTCGAGGCTTCCGAGGATGTCTTGCGTCGATTTCGCGAATGAGGTGCTCATGGCTTTTCCTGTAGTGATGGGTGGTCGAAAGCGCGCGCGAGTCGCTGCACGCCTTCGGTGATCTGTGCCGTGTTCGCCGCGGCGTAGGAGAGCCGCATGGATCGGGCCGCCCGGCCGTCGGCGTAGAAGGCGGCGCCGGGAACGAACAGTACGCCGGCGTYGACGGCGGCCTGGAACAGCCGTCGCGGGTCCGTCGGGCCGGTCCATTCCCCCCAGAGGAACAGGCCGCCCCTGGGTTGGGCGCAATGCAAGCGGCCGCCGAGATTCTCTTCGATGGCGTCCGCCATCGCCACCATGCGCCGGCCGTATTCGGCACTGGCGTCCTTCACTGCCCCGGGGTAGCGGCCCGACTGCAGGTAGTGTGCGGCGATGAGCTGCACCAGCGGCGAGGTGCACAGGTCCATCGTCTGCTTCGCGATGGCGGCACGCCTGAGCACGGCGGGCGAAGCGATCATCCAGCCCACGCGCAGCGCGGGGGCGACCGTCTTCGAGAGGCTCGAAAGATACACGACGGGGTTGGCGTCGCCTGCGATGCGCTTGCCTGTCTCGAACAGCGTCGGCAGCCGGTCTTCGGTAAAGGCCAACTCGCCGTAGGGGTCGTCTTCGACGATCAGGAAGCCGCGTTCGACGGCGAGCTCGACCAGCGCCTGCCGCCGCTCGCGCGCCAGGGTGGCGCCGGACGGGTTCGAGAAGGTCGGCACGGTATAGATGAAGCTGGGCTTGCCGCGCATCGCACGCAGCGTCTCGACCAGCCCATCGATCCGCAGGCCGTGGTCGTCCGACGCCACCTGCACGATGCCGACGCCGGCCAGGCGGGTGGCCTGGAGGGCGGCCGAGTAGGCGGGCGACTCCATCAGCACGGTATCGCCGGGTTGCAGCAGGATGCGCACGAGGATGTCGTAGCCCTGCTGGGAGCCGGTGGTCACGAGCAGGCTCGGCGCCTCGCACGAAATGCCGCGGCCGAGGCAGAGCTGCGCGAGCGCGGAGCGCAAGACGGGCATGCCCTCCGTGGCGCCGTACTGCAGGCACGCGGCGGCATCGGTCCAGGCGCGCTGCGATGCATCCTGCAGCCCCACGCTGTCCAGCAACGCGGGCGACGGATAGCCGCCGGCGAACGAGATCATTCCGGGACGCTGGAGGTAGGGGAAGAGCTCGCGGATCGGCGAGCCTGCGGGCTCGGCGAATGCGGGTGCGAATTCAAAGCCCGTGTTCGGTACTGACGTTTCGATGCTCATGGGAGGGCGTGCGAGCGCAGTGCGGATGTCACGGCGGCGATCGACTTCTGCTGCTGGCTTTCATACAGCGCGATCTCGTCCAGCACCTTGCAGCCGAGCGCCTGCTCGAAGGCTGCCTGCGCCCCACCGGCGGCGTAGGCCTGCTGCTGCCTGCCGCCGAGGTTGGACTGGAAGATGCCGGCCGCACTGACCGGCAGGAAGTCCTCGTAGAGGATGGGTTCCGCGCGCACGAGGCCGCGCTCGACCAGCGATTCGAGGTCCCGGTCGTCATCGCCGGTTTCCTGCGAACGGCCCGTTTCCGTGATCGAGTAGCGGAAGAATGCAAGGCCCTGGCGTCGCAGGGACCCGAGGTCATCGGGGAATTCCGCGAACACTTCGGCGAGCCGCCGCTCGGGGTCATGGTCTGCTGCGGCAGGCTGGTCGCGCGCCTGCGCGAGCAGCCTGTCGTACAGCGTTCGGCCCTTGCGGGTGAGCGCGATGCCGCGTTGCTCGATCTCGCCGAAGCGGGCCGTGTGCGTGCCCGCGGCCTGCTCGCCGTCGCCGACGAAGAGGATCTTCTCCTCCAGTGCCTTGAAACTCGTCTGCCGCAGCAGGATCGGGAATTTGCGCGCCGGCGGTCCCTCGATCGTCTCCTTGGCCGGGATGCCCAAGGCCCGCATCCGGGCGTGGGCCGCGTCGATGTCGAGCGTGCGCGGCGTGAGGTGGTTGATGTGCGGCCCCTTGAAGCACACCACGTCGGCAACCAGTCGGTGCGCCTCGTGCAGCGCGTCGTAGATCGCGGCGGGGACGGGGGCCTCGTGGTGCCAGCGGAAGGTCTCGAGCGCCTCGACGACGAATTCATCCGCCTCCGCGGAACTGAGTCCGCCGCGCTCCTCGTGCAATGCGGTGAGCGCGAGCAAGCGCGCCGAGAAGATGCGCCTGCGTGCCAGGATCTCTTTCGCCTGGGCCTGCAAGGTGCCGGGCGCCAGCATCTCCAGCCGCAGCAGGGAGGTGAACAGGCGCAAAGGACTGGCGCGCAGCGCCTCGGCCTCGATGGGGCGAAAGGCCGTCGAATGCACGGGCACGCCTGCCGCCGACAGGTCGTAGTAGCCCACGGGCAGCATGCCCATGACGCCGAGCACGCGCCGCATCGTGCCGAGCTCCTCGGCGGTGCCGAGGCGGATCGCGCCGTGGCGCTCGACTTCCAGCCTGCCGGTGTCCGCCGTCGCAGCGCCGCGCCCTGCCTCCCGATTGACGTCCGCGACCAGTTCCAGCAGTGACCCGTACAAGGGCACTTCGAGGCGGTACATGTCGGACATCGCAGCCGAGAACCGGCGGCGCACTTCATTGGAATCGATTCGGGTGGCGGTCAATGGAGTCCTTCGGCAGGCGAGGGCGTTGATGCGGATTGCTCATGACAGTTCTCCCTGCGGCACGAATTGTTGAGATGCCTCGCAAGGCCGTCAAACGATCATTGAGCCTGGGTTCATTCCAAAATAGAATGACCTATGCAGTTCCCGCGCCGCTTCCTGCCACCCACTTCCGTTCTCTGCGCCTTCGAGGCGGCGGCGCGCCTCGGCAGCTTCACCGCCGCCGCGTCGGAGCTGCACCTGACCCAAAGCGCCGTCAGCCGCCAGATCCGCGCGCTCGAAGAACTGCTGGGCGCCGGGTTGTTCGTCCGGGAGCGGCAGACCGTGCGGCTCACGGTGGCCGGCGATGCCTATGCCACCGAGATCCGCGAGGCGCTCCACCGGATTTCGCAGGCCACTTTCGGCTTTCGTGCGAACCCGCAAGGCGGCACGCTAAACCTCGCGATCCTCCCCACTTTCGGGACGCGCTGGCTCGCGCCGCGGCTGCCGGATTTCTTTTCCGCACATCCCGAAGTGACGGTGAACCTCAGCACGCGGCTTGCGCCCTTCGACTTCAGGTCGGATCCGCTCGATGCGGCGATCCATTTCGGCCTGCCGAACTGGCCGGGCGCGGAGCTCGACGAATTGATGCGCGAGACCGTCGTGCCGGCCTGCAGCCCGGCCTTGAAGAAGCGCTACCGGTTCGCGCGGCCGCGCGACTTGCTGAAGGTCCCGCTGCTGCATGTGTCGAGCCGACCCGATGCATGGAAGCGGTGGCTCGAGGCGATGGACGTGCAAGCGGCCAACCCGCCGGGCATGGCCGTCGACCAGTTCGCACTGGCCGCGCAGGCCGCTGCAGCCGGCCTCGGCGTGGCGCTGCTGCCGCAGTTCCTGATGCACGAGGAGTTCGCGCGCGGCGACCTGGTGGAGGCCATCCATGCGCCTTTCGAAGGCGCAGAGCGCTACTACCTCGCCTGGCCCGCGAGCCGCGTCAACTATCCGCCGCTGAAGGCCTTGCGCGATTGGTTGCGCACGCAGGCCGGCCGGCAGTAGCCCGACGCGGCCTCACGCCGGTCCGGGCTCCGCGGGCAGCTCGATGCGTTGCACGGCCGGCGAACTGGCCAGGCTCTGTGCCGGCCGACGCAGCGTCGCATCGAAGGGATTGATCTTCGGGCCGATGGCGGCAGCCTCGCGCTTGAGCAGTTCCACCACCGTAGGCATGCGGTCGGCGTTGAGCCGGTCGGCGATGGTGCCGACGCTCAGTGCCGCCACGGCGCGACCTTCGCGGTCGCAGATGGGGACGGCCACGCCGGCCATGCCTTCGAGCAAGCCGGTGTTGCGGCCCGCGTAACCGGCCTGGCGCACGCGCTCGATCTCGGTCCGCAGATAGACCTCGTCGTACACCCCGTACTCGCGCACGCGCGACAGGTTGAAGCGGATCACTTCCTCGCGCTCGGCCTCCGGCAGGAAGGCCAGGATGGCCAGTGCGCCCTGGCCCACGCCGAGGGCGATGCGTCCGCCGATATCGCCGGTGAATGAGCGGATCGGGAACGGGCCCTCGCTGCGGTCCAGGCACACGGCATCGAAACCGCTGCGCGCCAGCAGGAAGATGCTGTCGCCGAGGCTGGCGCACAGGCGCAGCAAGACCGGCCGACACAACGTGCGCAGGTCGCCTGGATTGCCCGCATGGGCTGCCAGCGCGAAGAAGTCGATGCCGAGCCGGTACAGCTTGGTGCGCGCGTCCTGCTCGACCATGCCTTCGGCCACCAGCGATTGCAGCAATCGGTGCGTGGTGGCCTGCGTCAGGCCCACGGCGCGTGCAATCTGGGTCACCCGGCCGCCCTCGGCCTGCACCGTGGCCAAGGCCCGGATCACGGCAAAGACACGCGGCACGCCGCCGGTCGCTGTGGAAGTGGTGCTCATGCCTTTGTCCGATGGAATCTGGAGCCGCCAGTTTACGGCAAATATTCCAATAAACGGAATAAGTTGAAGAAAGATTCTGATTGATGGAATACCCTGTGATTTCTGGCCCGTTGATTGCAATAGAGTGAATTGAATTCGACAAAGACTACAGTTGCCGCCCCGTTGGGGTGCATCCAGGAAAGGCCGGACGCATGTCATTTCTCAAGCTCATCGACGTCACCAAGTTCTACGGCAGCACCTGCGCGGTGTCGGCCATGAACCTCTCGGTGGAAAAGGGCGAGTTCGTCTCGCTGCTGGGGCCTTCGGGCTGCGGCAAGACCACCACGCTGCAGATGGTGTCGGGTTTCGAGGCGGTGAGCAGCGGCCGCATCGAACTGGCCGGGCGCGACATCACGCATGTCAAGGCCAACACCCGGGGCCTGGGCATCGTGTTCCAGACCTATGCGCTGTTCCCGCACATGACGGTGGCCGACAACGTGAGCTTCGGCCTCGAAATGCGCAAGACGCCGGCCGCCGAGCGTCGCGAGCGCGTGCGGCAGGCGCTGTCCCTGGTGCATCTGGACGCTCACGCGGCGCGCTACCCGCGCGAACTCTCGGGCGGCCAGCGCCAGCGGGTGGCGCTGGCGCGTGCCCTGGTGATCGAGCCGCCGGTGCTGCTGCTGGACGAGCCGCTGTCCAACCTCGACGCCAAGCTGCGCGAGGAGATGCAGTTCGAGCTGCGCCAGATCCAGCGCAAGGTGGGGACCACCACGGTGATGGTCACGCACGACCAGAGCGAGGCCATGTCCATCAGCGACCGCGTGGTGGTGATGGAAGGCGGCCGCGCCACCCAGATCGACCATCCGCACCGCGTCTACGAGCATCCGCGCACCCGCTTCATCTCCACCTTCGTGGGCAAGGCCAACCTGCTGGCCGGCCGCATCGTCGCCAATGGCGCCGGCAC
The DNA here is from genome assembly GCF_056405295.1 of Variovorax sp. P1_H2. Lineage (NCBI taxonomy): Bacteria > Pseudomonadati > Pseudomonadota > Betaproteobacteria > Burkholderiales > Comamonadaceae > Variovorax > Variovorax sp. P1_H2. The sequence continues at coordinate 22,795 of NZ_JBFUCJ010000037.1, forward strand.
GCGTGTCGACCTGGGGCCGCTCACCGTCGACGTGGAGGATGCCGGCTTCCGCCACGGCGTGCCGGTGCTGCTGAGCGTGCGACCCGAGAAGCTGCAGCTGGTCGAGGCAGGCGGCGGCCGCATCGGCGGCACGGTGCGCGAACGCTTCTTCCTCGGCAGCCAGTGGCTCTATGCCGTGAGCACGGTGCTGGGCGAGCTGATGGTGCTGTCTCCCAATGACGGACGGGTCGCGCTCGACGAGGGCCATCCCGTGGGCATCGGCTGGCCCGACCACTGCTCGCGCCTGCTGCCCGCCGACGGGGCCGAGTCCGTCGCCGAGGAGATGGCATGAAGCAACCCACTCCCTGGATGCTGTCCGGACCGGCCCTGCTGCTGTTCGCCGGCCTGCTGCTGGTGCCGTTGGCGCTGACGGCGGTGCTGTCCTTCAACGTCTATGACGCCGTCACGGGGCCCAAGGCCGACGCGTTCACGCTGGCGCACTACACCCAGGTCTTCACCGACTCCTACTACCACGGCATCTTCTGGCGCACCTTCTGGATCTCGGCGCTGGTCTCCCTGATCTGCGTGCTCGTCGGGACGCCGGAAGCCTATGTGCTGAGCCGCATGCGCAATCCGTGGCGCTCGGTGATGCTGCTGGTGGTGCTGGCCCCGCTGCTGGTGTCGGTGGTGGTGCGGGCCTTCGGCTGGAGCATGCTGCTGGGACCCGAAGGCCTGGTCAACGGCATGCTCAAGCTCGTCGGCCTCGGCCCGGTGAAGATGCTCTATACCGAGACCGCGGTGGTGATCGCGCTGGTGCACGTGATGCTGCCCTTCATGGTGATTCCGGTCTGGACCTCGCTGCAGAAGCTGGACCCGGGCGTGGAGAACGCGGCGCTGTCGCTCAATGCCTCTGCCTTCACCACGCTGCGGCGCGTCGTGCTGCCGCAGGTCATGCCGGGCATCCTGTCGGGAAGCCTGATCGTCTTCGGTCTCTCCGCCAGTTCCTTCGCCATTCCCGGCCTGCTCGGCGGACGGCGTCTCAAGATGGTGGCGACCGTGGTCTACGACGAGTACCTGCACGAGCTCAACTGGCCGTTGGGCGCGGCGATCGCACTCACGCTGCTGGCGGCCAACCTGGTCGTCATGCTGAGCTACAACCGGGTGGTCGAGGGCCGCTACAAGAAGGCGCTGGGGTGAAGAAGCCATGAGCAGGAACGGCCCCTTCGCCCTCGCGTTCAACGCGCTCGTCATCACCTTCATGCTGGCGCCGCTGCTGGTGGTGTGCATCGTCGCCTTCACCCCGGAAAACACGCTGACGCTTCCGACCACGCGCTTCTCGCTGCGCTGGTTCCGGGCCGTGTTCGCACATCCCGATTTCATGCAGTCCTTCTGGAACAGCTTGTGGCTGGGGCTGGCTTCGGCCACGCTGGCCACGCTGCTGGCGGTGCCGGCCGGCATGGCGATCACGCGCTACGACTTCGCCGGCCGCGACTTCCTCAACGGCCTCTTTCTCTCGCCGCTGATCATTCCGCACCTGGTGCTGGGGGTGGCGCTGCTGCGGCTGTTCGCGCTGGTCGGCGGCACCGGCAGCTTCGGCTGGCTGGTGGTGGCGCATGCCCTGGTCGTCACCCCGTACACGCTGCGCCTGGTGGTCGCCGCGCTGGTCGGCTTCGACCGCAGCGTCGAGCAGGCCGCGCTGTCGCTCGGCGCGAGCCAGACCACGGTGTTCAGGCGCATGACGCTGCCGATGATCCTGCCCGGCGTGACCGGTGGCTGGATGCTGGCCTTCATCAACAGTTTCGACGAGGTGACCATGTCGATCTTCGTGACCGCACCCAGCACTGTCACGCTGCCGGTGCGCATGTACATGTACGCGACGGAATCCATCGATCCGTTGATGGCGGCGGTCTCGKCGCTGATGGTCGCGGTGACGGCCTGTGCCATGGTGCTGCTCGACCGCGTCTATGGGCTGGACCGCGTGCTCGTGGGGCGCCGATGAGAACGACGCCATCGCGAGCGCTGCTGCACCGCGTGGCCGAGACCGGCCGTGCCGTCGTGCCATTCACCCTGGATGGCCGGCCGGCCAGCGCGCTGGCCGGCGATACGGTGCTCACCGCCGTGCTGACCCTGTCCGGCCAGTTGCGCCGCAACGAGTTCAGCGGCGCCCCGCGGGCCGGCTTCTGCATGATGGGCGCCTGCCAGGACTGCTGGATCCGGACCGCCGACGGCGGGCGGCTTCGCGCCTGCTCCACCTTCATCCAGCCCGACATGGCGTTGGTGACCGAGGAGGAGCCGGCATGACGGCGCCCGCATTGCAGCCCGTCATCGTGGGCGCCGGCCCGGCCGGCGTGCGCGCGGCCCAGGCCCTGGTGGCGCACGGCCTGCGGCCGGTGCTGATCGACGAAGCCGGCCGGGCCGGCGGCCAGATCTATCGCCGGCCGCCCGCGAACTTCAATCGCTCGCCGAAGACCCTCTACGGCTTCGAAGCCCCACGCGCCGCGGCGGTGCACGCGGCCCTGGACGGACTGCAGGGCCGCGTCGACTACCAGCCCGACAGCCTGGTATGGAATGTCCAGGGCGGTCAGCTCGATGTGCTGCATGGCCCGAGCGGCAGCACCCGCGCCGTGCCCTTCCGCCAGCTCATCGTCGCCACCGGCGCCACCGATCGCGTGCTGCCCGTGCCCGGCTGGACGCTTCCGGGCGTCTACACGCTGGGAGGCGCCCAGGTTGCGCTCAAGTTCCAGGGCTGCGCGATCGGCACGCGCGTGGTCTTCATGGGCACCGGCCCGTTGCTGTACCTGGTGGCCTACCAGTATGCGAAGGCCGGGGTCGATGTGGCCGCGGTGCTCGACACGGCCCGACTCGCCGACCAGGTGGCCGCGGTTCCAGCCATGCTCACGCAGCCGTCCGTGTTCTTCAAGGGCGTCTACTACGTGGCCTGGCTGCGTGCGCGCGGCGTCGCCCTGCATGGCGGGGTGCGTCCGCTGCGGGTGATGGGCGATGCGCAGGTGAGCGCCGTCTCGTGGCACGACGGTCGCCGCGAACGCAGCCTCGAATGCAACGCCGTCGGCTTCGGCTACGCCTTGCGCTCCGAAACGCAGCTGGCCGACCTGCTGGGTTGCCGCTTTGCCTTCGCACCCCTGCATCGCGCGCATCTGCCCGAGCGCGATGGCGCCGGCCGCTCCAGCGTGCCCGGGGTCTATCTGGCAGGCGACGGGGCCGGCATCATGGGCGCCGACGCGGCCGAATGGGCGGGCGAACGCGCTGCGCTGGCGCTCCTGGCCGATCACGGCATCGCGGTGGATGCGACCCGCGCCCAGGTGCTGGAACGCAAGATCGACAAGCTGTCCGGTTTCCGCCGCGGCCTGGAGCGAGCGTTTCCGTTCCCGCAGGACTGGGCGGCCCAGGCGCCCGACGAACTGGTGGTGTGCCGTTGCGAGAACGTCACGGCCGGCGAGCTGCGCGAGACCGTCCGGCGCTGCGGCGCCGACGAGCTGAACCGCCTCAAGGCCTTGTCCCGCGTCGGCATGGGCCGTTGCCAGGGGCGCATGTGCGGCGTGGCGGCGGCTGAAATTCTCGCCCACGCGACCGGCCAGCCGGTGCAGCAGGTGGGCCGGCTGCGCGGGCAGGCGCCGATCAAGCCGATCCCGATTCAGCTGGCGAGCGCCCGGGTCGAGGGAGTGGACGCATGAAGCAATGCCTGAAGACCGATGTCGCCATCGTCGGCGGCGGCATCGTCGGTGCCTCCGCCGCCCTGGCGCTGCGGCAGATGGGCCTGCAGGTGGCATTGCTGGAGCGYGACCTKTGCGGYTCGCGCTCCAGCGGCGTGAACTAYGGCGGCGTGCGGCGCCAGGGCCGGCCGCTCAGCCAGCTGCCGCTGGCGCAGCGGGCGCACCGCATCTGGGGGCGTCTGGCCGAGCTCATCGGCACCGACGGCGAATACCTGCGCTCCGGCCATTTCAAGATCGCCCGCAGCGAGGCCGACCTGGCCGCTCTCGAGCGCTACCGCGACCAGAGCCGCGACTTCGAGCTCGGCATCGAGCTCCTGTCGGGGCAGCGCCTGCGCCAGCGCTGCCCGTGGCTCGGGGGCCGGGCGGTCGGCGGCTCGCTGTGCGTGGAAGACGGGCAGGCAAATCCCCGATTGGTGTCGCCGGCCTTTGCGATGGCGGCGCGGCGCGCGGGCGCGCAGATCTTCGAACGAACCCCGCTCGACGAGGTGGCTCACGACGGTCAAGGCTTCCTGCTGCGCTCGGGCAACGCGCTGGAGGTGCGCGCGCCCCTGATGCTCAACTGTGCGGGCGCCTGGGCCGGTGCCATCGCCAGCCAGTTCGGCGAGCCGGTGCCGCTGCAGTCCGGCCATCCGGCGATGGCAGTCACCGAGCCGCTGCCGCACTTCATGGACTGGAGCCTGGGCGTGGAAGGCGGCGGCGTCTACTGCCGCCAGGTCGCGCGTGGCAACCTGGTGCTCGGCGGCGGCGCGGGCCTGGCGCTGGATGCCGACCGTGCACGCGTCGGCCGCGAAGCCATCGCCACCCTGGCGGTGCAGGCGATCGAATTGCTGCCTGCCTTGCGCCACGCCAGCTTCATTCGGACCTGGAGCGGCACCGAAGGCTACCTGCCCGACCGCCAGCCCGTGCTCGGCCCCAGCCGGACCACGCCGGGCCTGATCCACGGCTTCGGCTTCGCCGGCGCGGGCTTCCAGATCGGCCCCGCCGTGGGCGAGGTGCTGGCCGAACTGGTGCGCGACGGTCGCAGCAGCACCCCCATCGAGGCATTCGCCGTCGAACGCTTCCAGTCCACGGCCGTGCCTGCCGCGGCGCATTGAAATCTCCTTCACTCCACTCCCTGAGGAAACTACGCCATGTCCCGTTCTCGCCAGCCTCTCCTTTCTCGCCGTGCACTCCTCGCCGTGGCCGCCGCTTCGGCGCTGGCCGGCGCCGGCGCGGTCAATGCCCAGACCAAGACGCTGTACATCGGCATGAACGGAGGCACCATGGAGAAGGCGTACACGCAGTACGTCTTCCCGGCCTTCGAGAAGGCGAACAACGTGAAGGTGGTGGTGGTGCCCGGCACGTCCTCCGACATCCTCGCCAAGGCGCAGGCCAACAAGGACAAGCCCCAGATGCACGTGATGTTCCTGGACGACGGCATCATGGTTCGCGCCATCGGCATGGGCCTGTGCGAGAAGCAGCGCCCGAGCGCCGCCCTCAACGAGATCTATCCGGCCGCCCGCTTCAAGGGCGACATGGCCAGCGGCGTCAGCCTGGGCATGACCGGGCTGGCCTACAACAAGAAGATGTTCGCGGAAAAGGGCTGGGCCGCGCCCACCTCGTGGATGGACCTCGCCGATCCCAGGTTCAAGGGCAAGGTGGTCTTCCAGTCGATGTCGTCTTCCTCCTTCGGCCTGCACGGCTTCCTGATGTTCAACCGCATCCAGGGCGGCAACGACCAGAACGTGGAGCCCGGCTTCAAGGCCTGGCCGACCACCATCGGCCCCAACGTGCTCGAGTACATCCCGAGCTCGGCCAAGATTTCCGAGATGGTGCAGACCGGCGAGGCGGCGCTGTTCCCGCTCACGCCGACCGCGGTGGCCGCGCTCAAGAGCAAGGGCATTCCGGTGGAGTACGCCCAGCCGAAGGAGGGTTCGGTGGTGCTGATGGTGGGGCAGTGCGTGATCGCMAACAACAGCGAGCCCGAGTTGTCGCAGAAGCTGGCTGAATTCCTTCTGAGCCCGCTGGCCCAGGCCAATGTGCTCCAGTTCGGCAGCCAGATCCCGACCAACCCCAAGGCGCCTGCGATGGGGGAGGGCGCGGCACAGGTGGCCGACATCAACAAATGGATGAAGAACGCGGTGACCCTGGATTGGGAAAGCGTGAACGCCAACCGGCCGGCCTGGAACGCACGCTGGAACAAGACGATCGAACGGTAGGCATCGGGCAGCGGCCGACGGACGCGCCTTCAGCCGCTGCCCGGGCGGGCGTGGTCGGCGCACGGCTCACGCGCGGCAGCGCCCTCGAGCGGCCGACGCGGCTGTGGCTGCTGCGCTTCGATCGCAAGCTGACCGCGATGACGCTGCCCGCGTCCTGAGCCGGCGACCTGCGCGCGGAATTTAAGGTTTCGTGAGGGATTGCTTAAGCAATTCTTAGCGGCGCGCGCGGGCATGGATTCCTAGACTTCTTCCCAGCAGGCCGGCGCACGGTGCGCCGGCCGCTGAACCCGGAAGGTAGGACCCCATGAACATCGATCAGCGCGAATTGCGCCATGTCGCGGAGGCCGCAGCGCCCCGCGTCGACCTGTATGCCGGCATTCACAAGGCGCTGCGTGCGCTCATGGCCGACACCCTGCTGGCCGTCGGGCGCATGGACAGCGAGGATGCGCTCGAACTCGCGCAGGTCACGCAGCGCGTACTGGAACTGCTCGACTTCTGCCGCTCCCACCTGCAGCACGAGAACGAGTTCATCCACACCGCGATGGAGGCCCGCGCGCCCGGTGCCAGCGGCAAGATCGCGCACGAGCACGACGAGCACCTGCAGACCATCGTTGCACTGGCGAACCAGACCACCGCGCTGCTGCAGTGCGAACCCGCGGTGCGGGAGACCGGCGCACTGGCGCTGTATCGGGCGCTCTCGCTGTTCATCGCCCACAACTTCGAGCACATGCATGTGGAAGAGACGGCGCACAACGCGGTGCTCTGGGCCCGCTACACCGATGCCGAGCTGATCGAGCTGCACAACAGGCTGGTCGCCTCGATCCCGCCCGAGGAGATGATGTTCGTCCTGCGCTGGATGGTGCCCTTCCTGAACCCGGCCGAGCGCGCCGCCATGCTCTGCGACATGCGCGCGCATGCGCCGGCGCCGGCCTTCGCCGCCGCGCTGGACCTGGTGCGGCCGCATTTGAGCGAGCGCGAATGGACCAAGCTCAGCCTCGCCCTGGGGCGGCCGGCGGTACCGGGATCGATGCAGGGCTGAGGCCGGATTCAGCCGGCGATCTCGGTCAGCGCGACTGGTCGCTCGACCCGCAGCAGGAAGCGTCCGCGCCCGGTCTTCTCGATCCGGATGTGCGGGCTGTTCTCCTGCAGCCGGCGCTGCAGCAGCACCAGGCGCGCCTCCAGGTTGTCCGACAGGTCGGGCAGCCGCAGCGCCGGGTCGAGCCGCAGCTCGCGGTTGCTGAACTCGCTGCGGCCCTGCTGCGTGTGTTCGCGCAGCAGCTTGCCGAGGATGGCGCCCGCCACGCCCTTGATCAGATAGCTGTCGCCGATGAAGATGCTGCTGTTGGCGAGGTAGTGGCGGACCGCGATCGGTGCCCCGGAGGGCGGCGGCGCGCGGCGGGGCGGCTCGGCCGCGGCCGCCGCCTCGTCGCCGGTGCGCAGCAGTTCGAGCGCGGCGCCGAGATGGCCGGCGATCGCGACCAGCGCGTCCTCGTCCTCGAAGCCGAAGCGCATGTCGAGCGGACTCTCGACGAACAGCGCGCCGAGCAGGCGGCCGCTGGAGACGATCGGCACCGCCAGCTGGCTGTGCGTTTCGGCCAGGCCCGGGAACGGGATCTCGGTGTCGAGCACCAGTCCGGGTTCGATCTCGCGCATGCTGCTGCGCACCGCGTGGCTGTAGCTCGCCGCATTCGTCATGTGGCTGATGCGCACCGGCGTGCGCTCCCGCGCGGCGACGCCGATCACGCCATGGCCGATCTCGATCTCGGAGCCGACGCCCGAGGTCGCATAGCCGCAGCTTGCCACCGTGTACAGGCGCTCGGTGGTGCTGTCGCGCATCAGCACCATCGCATGGCGGATGTCGAGCTGGTCGTTGAGCACCGCCAGCACGGCCTGCAGCAGCGCGTCGGTCGCGCAGCAGGCGGCCAGCCGCTCGGCCGAGCGGCGCACGCCTGCCAGCAGGCTGTGACGCGGCGGCGGCAGGGGCAGGCGCTCGCCTTCCAGGGCCTCGATGGCTTCGACCTCGTAGATGTCGGCGCCGAGCAGGCGGAACACGCCCGCCATGCCCGAGTGCGAAGCAATGCCGGCCAGTTGCGCCTTCATGCCTTCGAAGCGCGGCCCTTCGGTCTCGGTGCGCAGGTAGCGCAGCTCGAGGCGGTAGAAGGCAGCGACCACCGGGTCCATCACCAGCACCGCACCGCGCGGGTTGGCGAGGATGTTCTGCCGCGTCTTGTTGAAGAACTGGAAGGACAGCGCGACGTGCCGCTCGTCGACGTAGTAGACCTGCGAGATGTAGGCGACGTTGGGCGTGCCGTCCTGCGCGCAGGTGGCCATCATGGCCGGGATGGCGCCCTCGAAGCAGGCGCGGATCGCGTGCAGCGACGGCGGCGGCGGGCTCGCGCTCATCGGCGTCAGGCCGCGGGCAGCGCGCTGCCGGCCTTGGGCCCGGGCGTCTGGTCGTAGGCTTCGGTCGGCGTGAAACGGATCGCCACCACGTCGTCGAGATCGAAGGCCAGCATGGCGCGCACGAAGACGGCGTCGTAGCCGACGCAGCCGACCTCGTGCTCCATCGAGCGCAGGTAGCGGCTCAGCAGCGGCCGGTCGCTGTCGGTGGCGGCCCGGAGTTCCGCGCGGCGGGCCTTCACCTGCACCGTGCGATGGCTCAGCGGTTCGCTGAAGACCACCGCGACGTGCCCGGTGGCCGCGACGTCCTGCAGCAACTGGCGCGACTGGTTGCGCGAGACATAGACCGTGAGCTCGCTGCCGTCGGCCGCGATGCCGGCGCCGACCGCGCGCATCAGGCTGGGCCGCTGCGCGGCGTTGCGCGAGGCGACGATGGCCGAGACGCCCTTGTCGATCATCGCAATGTGCTCGGGGCTCAGGAGGGGGCGGGGAGGGGCTGCGGACATGGGACGGGGCCGGTCGGCGAAATCCGGCATTTTGATTCAAAGTCCCACTGTCGTCCGTTTTTCGGACGGCCTACGCCATGCGGCCGAAGCACTGGCCTCAGGCCGGCGCCGGGCCGCCCCAAGGCGGCCTGCGGCCCCCTCGGGGGGCAGCGACCACACGAAGCGAGGGAGCGTGGGGGCTCAGGCCGGCGCCGGGCCGCCCCAAGGCGGCCTGCGGCCCCCTCGGGGGGCAGCGACCACACGAAGYGAGGGAGCGTGGGGGCTACAGTTCCTCGACGCGCCGCGGCGGGTAGCTGTCCCAGGCCTGGCAGCCCGGGCAATGCCAGAAGTACTGATGAGCCTCGAAGCCGCAGGCCGCGCAGCGGTAGCGCATCAGCGGCCGGGTGGCCTGGTCGAGCGAGCGCTGTACCTGCGGGTGGAACTCCTCGTGCTCGAAGCGTTCGCCGGCGAGCCAGCGCGAGGCCGCGACCAGCGAGGGATGGTGCGCCAGGTGGGCGATGTAGCCGTCGCGGGGTTCCGGCGCGATCGCGGCATCGGAGGGCGCATCGTCCGGCAACGCCGGCGTGCCGCCGAGCGCGATGATCGCCTCCAGCACATCGATCGAGGGCGAGGCCACATAGCGGCGCTGCAGCAGGGCGAGGGCCTCCCCCGAGCGCTGCGAAGCGACCGCGGCTTGCTGCAGCGCCGCCGCATACAGGGGCAGCGCCAACGGCGCGGTTTCGCTCAGTGCCGCCAGCGTGTCGAAGGCGGCCACCGCATCGCCGCTGCGCAGGTGCAGCGTGGCGCTGTCGATCGCCGGTCGCGGGGCCTCCGGCGCCAGCGCAATCGCCTGCTGCAGCAGCCTCGCCGCTGCGCCCGGGTCGCCGGCGGCAACGCGCTCGGCGGCCTGTTCGCACAGGTGGTGGGCCCGCCGGGTGCTGTAGCTCGCCTGGTCGGATTCATCGAGCTTCTGCGCCACATCCTCGGCCTGCGCCCATTCGCGCGAGCGTTCGTAGATGGCCAGCAGCGACAGCCGGGCCTCGTTCTCGTAGCGCGTGCCTTCCAGCTTCTGCAGCGCCGCTTCGGCGCGGTCGAGCAGGCCGGCGCGCAGAAAGTCCTGCGCCAGCGCGTGCTGCGCGCGGTCGCGGTCGGCGCGGCTCAGGTCGCCGCGACCCAGCAGGTGCTCGTGCACGCGCACCGCGCGCTGGTATTCGCCGCGGCGCCGGAACAGGTTGCCGAGCGCGAAGTGCAGTTCCTGCGTGTCGGGGTCGTTCTGAACCGCCTCGATGAAGGCGTCGATGGCCTGGTCCTGCTGCTCGTTGAGCAGGAAGTTCAGGCCGCGAAAGTAGGCTTTCGGGGCTTGGCGGTTCTCGATCCGGAGCTGCCGGAGGTCGAAGCGCGAAGCCAGCCAGCCGAGCACGAAGGCGATCGGCAGGCCGAGCAGCAGCCAGCTGAAGTCAAAGTCCATGTTGGCGTACGGCGGGCAGGTCGGCGGGGGCTGCGGGCGTGGGCGTGGCGGCGGCGGACGAAGGCGCCGGCGGCGCACCCGGTGCACCTTGCGCGCCCGGAACCTGCGCTGCGGCGCTGCGGTGTTTCCACCAGCCCGGCAGCATGCCGAGCGCGCCCACGACCAGGCCGCCGGTGAAGGCGGCCAGCACCACCAGTACCAGGGGCGCGCGCCACGAGGTGCCGAAGAAGAAGTAGACGGTGGCGTCGTGCTGGTTGTTCAGCGCGAAGGCGAAGAGGGTAAAAAAAATGGCTGCCTTGAGCAGCCACAGGAGATATTTCATGCGGGTCCCCGATGGCCGGGGAATTCTATGCCGGGGCCGGCGTGTCAGCCGCGCTTGTGCTTCTCGGCGTCGAGCAGCGCGGTTTTCGCATCCACCGCTTCGCGCAGGGCCTTGCCCGGCTTGAAGTGGGGCACGCGTTTCTCGGGAATCTGCACGCTCTCGCCGGAGCGCGGGTTGCGTCCGATGCGGGGCGGGCGCCGGTTCACCGTGAAGCTGCCGAAGCCGCGGATCTCGATCCGGTGGCCACGCACCAGTGCGTCGCTCATCGCGTCAAGAATGGTCTTGACGGCGTATTCGGCATCGCGGTGCGTCAGTTGCGCAAATCGGGCCGCGAGTTCTTCGACGAGATCGGAGCGGGTCATGGCAAGAGAAAGAGTAGACGAAAAAAAAGACAGGGTGGCGCCCGGCGCCGACCCTGTCCCCGGGACCCGGATTACTTGTCCGAGTTGTCCAGCTTGGCGCGCAGCAGGGCGCCCAGGCTGGTCGTGCCCGCGTTCTCGCGTGCCGATTGCTGGCTCAGGCTGGCCATGGCGCCTTGCTCGTCGACCATGTCCTTCTGCTTGATCGACAGCTGGATGTTGCGGGTCTTGCGATCCACATTGACCACCACGGCCGTGACTTCGTCGCCTTCCTTGAGCACGTTGCGTGCATCTTCCACGCGGTCGCGGGAGATTTCGCTGGCGCGCAGGTAGCCGATGATGTCTTCACCGAGATCGATCTCGGCACCGCGGGCGTCGACCGTCTTGACCTTGCCGGTCACGATCTGGCCCTTGTCGTTCACGGTGGTGAAGGTGGTGAACGGATCGCTGTCGAGCTGCTTGATGCCCAGCGAGATGCGCTCGCGGTCGACATCGACAGCCAGCACGATCGCTTCGACTTCCTGGCCCTTCTTGTAGTTGCGAACGGCGGTTTCGCCGGTTTCGTTCCACGAGAGGTCGGACAGGTGAACCAGGCCGTCGATGCCGGCAGCCAGACCCACGAACACGCCGAAGTCGGTGATCGACTTGATCGGGCCCTTGACGCGGTCGCCGCGCTTGGTGTTCTGCGCGAATTCCTGCCACGGGTTGGCCTTGCACTGCTTCATGCCCAGGCTGATGCGGCGCTTGTCTTCGTCGATCTCGAGGACCATGACTTCGACTTCGTCGCCCAGCGAGACGATCTTGTTCGGCGCGATGTTCTTGTTGGTCCAGTCCATTTCGGAGACGTGCACCAGGCCTTCGATGCCGGGTTCGAGTTCGACGAACGCGCCGTAGTCGGCGATGTTCGTGACCTTGCCGAACAGGCGGGTCGATTGCGGGTAGCGGCGCGAAACGCCCATCCACGGGTCGTCGCCCATCTGCTTCAGACCCAGCGAGACACGGTTCTTCTCGGTGTCGAACTTGAGGATCTTGGCGGTGATTTCCTGGCCGGCCTGCACCACTTCGCTCGGGTGGCGAACGCGGCGCCATGCCATGTCGGTGATGTGCAGCAGACCGTCGATGCCGCCGAGGTCGACGAAGGCACCGTATTCGGTGATGTTCTTGACGACGCCGCGCACGACTGCGCCTTCCTTCAGGGTTTCCATCAGCTTGGCGCGCTCTTCGCCCATGCTGGCTTCGACCACGGCGCGGCGCGAGAGCACCACGTTGTTGCGCTTGCGGTCGAGCTTGATGACCTTGAATTCGAGGGTCTTGTTCTCGTACGGGGTCAGGTCCTTGATCGGACGGGTGTCGATCAGCGAACCCGGCAGGAAGGCGCGGATGCCGTTGACCAGCACCGTGAGGCCGCCCTTGACCTTGCCGCTCGTGGTGCCGGTGACGAAGTCGCCGGATTCGAGGGCTTTCTCGAGCGCGAGCCACGAAGCCAGACGCTTGGCGGTGTCGCGCGAAAGGATGGTGTCGCCGTAGCCGTTCTCGACGCTGCCGATGGCCACGGAAACGAAATCGCCGGCCTGGACTTCGAGCTCGCCCTTGTCGTTCTTGAACTCTTCGATCGGCACGTAGGCTTCGGACTTGAGGCCTGCGTTGACGACGACATGGTTGTGTTCGACACGCACGACTTCGGCGGTGATGACCTCACCGGTGCGCATCTCCGAACGCTTCAGGGATTCTTCGAATAGGTCGGCAAAAGATTCAGACATGTGGTTTTCCTTCCGTCACGCAGGGTTTGCAGTTGCACTATTGCGACTGGCTTGGATCTGGAGACGGTGGTTGTTTGGGCTTTGGGGCCCGGGTTGAGGTTGAACAACCAGCAGGCCGGTGCGCTGTCGCGCGGCGGGGGCCTTGCTGGACCGAAACACCGTTCAAGCGGACTCGAACGGCTGTACTTCCTGCCACCAGGCAAGCACTTGCGCGACCGATTGCTCGATCGTCTGGTGCGAGTTGTCCAGGAGGCGGGCATCAGGCGCCGGCTTGAGCGGCGCGACGCTGCGGGACGCGTCCCGGAGGTCACGCGCTTCCAGGTCGGCGCGAAGACTGTCGATTGTAGTTGAAATTCCCTTTGAAATCAACTGCTTATGGCGCCGTTCGGCGCGGTGGGCGGCGCTGGCCGTGAGGTAGACCTTGAGCTCGGCGTCCGGGAAGATCACGGTGCCCATGTCGCGGCCGTCGGCCACCAGGCCGGGCAGGCGCCGGAAGCTGCGCTGCAGCGCCAGCAGGGCGGCACGCACTGCTGGCAGGGCCGACACCCGAGAGGCATCCATCCCGGCGGCCTCGGTCCGGATGGCCTCGCTCACGTCCTCGCCGGCCAGCAGCACCTTGCCCTCGCTGAAGGCGACCGGCAGGGCACTCGCGAGTTCCGCGATCCGCGCCTCGTGCCCGGCTTCGGCGTCGAGCCCGGCGCGTCGCATCGCCAGCCCGGTCACGCGGTAGAGCGTGCCCGAATCCAGGTAGTGGTAGCCCAGCCGCCGAGCCACTTCGACGGTCAGGGTGCCCTTGCCGGAGGCGGTCGGGCCGTCGATGCAGATCACCGGCACTTCGGCAGCCTCGGCGACCGAGAACAGGGTTTCGAAGTAGTCGGGGAAGGTCTTGGCGACGCAGTGCGGTTCGAGGATGCGCACCTCGACGCCGGCCGGATTGAAGGCCGCGAGCGAGAAGCACATCGCCACCCGGTGGTCGTCGTAGGTCTTGATGCTGGCCGGTCGCCAGCCGGCCGCCGCCAGCGGATGGACGCGGATGAAGTCCGGGCCGTCCTCGACCGTGGCCCCGAGCTTGCGCAGCTCGGCGGCCATGGCGTCGATGCGGTCGGTTTCCTTCACGCGCCAGCTGGCGATGTTGCGCAGCGTGCTCGGGCCGTCGGCATAGAGCGCCATCACGGCCAGCGTCATGGCGGCATCGGGAATGTGGTTGGCGTCGATGTCAATCGCCTTGAGCGGCCAGGCGCCGCGTGCGATCGCCAGCCAGTTGGCGCCGCTGTCGACGCGCGCGCCCATCTGCCGGGCGGCGTCGATGAAGCGGATGTCGCCCTGGATCGAATCGGCGCCGACGCCTTCGATGCGGATGCCCGAGCCCTTGGCGATGGCCCCGAGCGCGATGAAGTAGCTGGCCGACGAGGCATCGGCTTCGACGTGGATGTCGCCCGGCGATCGATACCGGCTGCCGGCTGGAATGGTGAATCGCTGCCAGCCCTCGCGTTCGACCGCGATGCCGAAGCGCGCCAAGAGATTCAGCGTGATCTCGATGTAGGGCTTGGAGATCAGCTCGCCGACGACCTCGATCACGATGTTGCGCCGTGCTGCCAGCGGCAGCGCCAGCAGCAGCGCTGTCAGGAACTGGCTCGAGACGTCGCCGCGCACGCGGATCGGGGCGTCGAGCTGCAGCGCGTCGAACGCCACCGGATGAATCTGCAGCGGCGGGTAGCCCGGGTTGCCGAGGTAGTCGACGCGGCAGCCGAGCTGGGTCAGGGCGTCGACCAGGTCGCCGATCGGCCGTTCGTGCATGCGCGGCACGCCGCGCAGCGCGAACTCGCCGCCCAGCAGGGCCAGGGCGGCGGTCAGCGGCCGCATCGCGGTACCGGCATTGCCGAGGAACAAGGACGCCGTGGGGGTCTTCAGCTTGCCGCCGAGGCCTTCGATGCGCAGGATGTCGCCCGCGCGCTCGATGACGCAACCGAGCGCGGCCAGCGCGTCGAGCATGACCCGCGTGTCGTCGGAATCGAGCAGGTCATGCACGGTCGTCGTGCCGCTGGCCATTGCCGCCAGCAGCAGCACGCGGTTGGAGATGCTCTTGGAGCCCGGCAGGCGAACCGTGCCGGCGGCACTCGAAAGCGCCGGTATGTCGAGAAAGGGGGTAGAGAACATCGTCAGTCGGGAGAGGCGGCAACGCCGGGTTGCCACTGCGAGCGAACCCCGCTCGCGGCCGCGATCGCGTCCTCGAGCGCTTGCGCATTGCCCGCGCGCACCAGCGCCTCGAGGTGCGCCAGGGCCTCGCGGAAGCCCTGGGCCTGGAGCAGAACCTGGTCGCGGTTGGCCAGCAGGACGTCGCGCCACATGGTCGGGTCGCTGGCCGCGATGCGCGTGAAATCGCGAAAGCCCGGGCCGGCCAGTTCGAGGAAGCGCCCGCCCTGCGGGTGCGCGGCCATGGCATTGATGAAGGCGAAAGCCAGCAGGTGCGGCAGGTGGCTGACGGCCGCGAAGGCGCTGTCATGGGCCTCCGGCGTCATCGTCACCACCTTGGCGCCGATCGCGGTCCAGACCTTCGAGGCCCGCTGGACGTTGGAGCGCAAGGTGGCCTTGATCGGCGTCAGCACCACCTGGCGTCCGGTGTAGAGGTCGGCGTCGGCGTGCTCCACGCCCGCCACTTCCTTGCCCGCGATCGGATGCGCGGGCACGAAGGCGCCGATCTGGTCCTGCAGGCCGCGCCGCGCGGCCTCGATGACGTCGCCCTTGGTCGAGCCGACATCCATCACCAGCATCTGGTCGTTGATGCCGTGGCGGATGGCCTTGAAGGTCTGCTCGGACGCGCCGACCGGCACCGCGATCAGCACCAGTTCGGCACCCGACATCGCCAGCAGCGCCGAGGGCGCCGCGACGTCGATCACGCCGAGTTGCCGGGCGCGCTCGGTGGTGGACGGCGACTTGCTGTAGCCGACCACCCGCTTCACCAGCTTCGCGCGCTTGAGCGCCAGCGCGAACGAGCCGCCCATCAGGCCGCAGCCGATCAGTCCCAACTGTTCGATCATCGTCCCGTGGCCTCAGTGCCCGCCCGGCCGCCCAAAGGGCACTGAGCCCCCCCACGGGGGGCAGCGATACGCGAAGCGATGAGCATGGGGGMTTTTCATGCGGTGATCGGATAGGCGCCGAGGACCTTGTAGAACGCGCACAGCTTGCGCAGTTCGACGAGCGCGGCGGCAACGTTGGGCTGCGACGGATGGCCGTCGAGGTCGATGTAGAAGTAGTACTCCCACTGGCCGGTGCGTGCCGGCCGCGATTCGAAGCGGGTCATCGAGACGTTGTTGGCCTTGAGCGGCACCAGCAGGTCGTGCACCGCCCCGGGCTGGTTCGGCACCGACACCACCAGGCTGGTGCAGTCGCGGCCGGTCGCCGGCGGCATCGCCAGCGTCTGCGGCAGGCAGATGATGGCGAAACGGGTGCGGTTGTAGGAGTCGTCCTGGATCGCGTGGGCCACGATATGCAGCCCGAAGCGGGTGGCTGCGCGTTCGCTCGCCAATGCCGCCCAGGCCGGATTGCCGGCCGCCAGCCGGGCGCCTTCGGCGTTGCTGGAGACGGCGCGCCGTTCGGCATTCGGCAGGTGCTTGGCGAGCCAGGTCTGGCACTGCGCCAGCGCCTGCGGATGCGCCAGCACGGCCTCGATGCCCTCGAGCGAATTGCTCGAGCGCAACAGGTGATGCCGCACCAGCAGGCTGACCTCGCCGACCACGTGGGTCGGCGAATGCAGGAACAGGTCGAGCGAGCGCGTGACCACGCCTTCGGTGGAATTCTCGACGCCGACCACGCCGTACTGGGCGCTGCCGGCGGCGGTGGCATGGAAGACCTCGTCGAAGCTGGCGCAATAGACCAGGTCGGCGGCGCCGCCGAAATACTCGACCGCGGCCTGCTCGCAGAAGGTCCCTTCGGGGCCGAGCACGGCCACGCGCTGCGGCGATTCGAGCGCCAGGCAGGCCGACATGATCTCGCGCCAGATGGCGGCCACGTGAAGGGGCTTCAGCGGGCCGCCGTTGCTCTGCTGCATCTTCTCGATCACCTGGGCGACGCGATCGGGCCGGAAGAAGGGCGTGCCCTCGCGCTTCTTGACCTCGCCGACCCGCTCGGCAACACGGGCGCGCCGGTTCAGGAGGTCGAGAAGCTGCTGGTCCAGCGAGTCGATCTGTACGCGCAGATCGGCCAGGCTGGGGGAGGAATCGGGGGCGGAAGGTGGTGGTGCTGAGGCGGTCATTCGGGTCGGGAGCGCGTGCCTCTACGCACGCGACCGCTCGAATTCTCGCATGTAGCCCACCAGCGCCCGAACGCCGGCCATCGGCATGGCGTTGTAGATGCTCGCGCGCATCCCGCCGACCGACTTGTGGCCCTTGAGCTGCAGCAGCCCGGCCGCGCGGGCACCGGCCAGGAAGGCTTCGTTGCGGCTCTCGTCGGCGAGGAAGAAGGGGACGTTCATGCGCGAGCGGCAGCCGGGGTCGACCTTGTTGGCGTAGAAGTCCGAGCCGTCGATGAAGTCGTACAGCAGCCGTGCCTTGGCGACGTTGCGCGCCTCCATGGCGGCGACGCCCTTGAGATCGCCTTCGGTCTGCTGCGCGAGCCACTGGAAGGTCAGCCCGGCGATGTAGATGCCCCAGGTCGGGGGCGTGTTGTACATCGACTGGTTGTCCGCGACGGTCTTGTAGTTGAAGGCGCTCGGGCAGATCTCGAGCGCATGGCCGAGCAGGTCGTCGCGCACGATCACGATCGTCAGGCCCGCCGGGCCAAGGTTCTTCTGGGCCCCGCCGAAGGCCAGGCCCACGCGCGACCAGTCGACCGGCCGCGAGGCCACGTGCGAGGAAAAGTCGATCACCAGCGGCGCCTTGCTGCCGAGTGCGGCGAGGTCGGGCAACTGCTGGAATTCGATGCCGTTGATGGTCTCGTTGGTGCAGACGTGGACGTACGACGCGTCCGGGGAGAGCTGCCAGCCGGCCGGGTCCGGCAGCCGGGTGTGCCCGTCTGCCGCGTTGCTCGCGACCACCCGGGCCTCGCAGTAGCGCTGGGCTTCCTTCTGCGACTTGATGCTCCAGCTGCCCGTGAGGACGAAGTCGGCGCGGGTCCCGCGCGACAGGTTCATCGGCACGATCGCGTTCTCGCCGAGCCCGCCGCCCTGCATGAACAGGATGTGGAACTGCGACGGCACCGCGAGCAGGCTGCGGATGTCGGCCTCCGCCTGCGTGCAGATCGCGCCGAACTCCTTGCCGCGATGGCTCATCTCCATCACGCCCATGCCGCTGCCGTGCCAGTCCAGCATCTCGGAGGCGGCGCGCTGCAGCACCGCTTCCGGCATTGCGGCCGGACCGGCGGAAAAGTTGTACGGGCGCGGACCCGCGCGCTGCGTCACTTCTTGGCGGGCGCCTTGGCCGGCGCTGCCTTGGCTGCTCCACCCGCGTTGGTCGGTGCGCCCAGCGCCTTGGCGACACTGGCGTCCAGCGCGACCATCTTCGGCTCGATCGTGGCGCGGGTTTCAGCCACCAGCTTCTCGGTCAGCGCGGTCTGCAGCTTGGGATTGATCTCCTGGTACTTCTTGCTCAGCGGCGAGCTGATCCAGGCCAGCAGCTGGCGCATCTCTTCCTCGCTGAAGGTCTGCTCCATGATCGGCGACAGGGCGGCCGGTGCCAGCTGCACGGCCTTGTCGCGCACGATCGGGTAGGCCTCGTCAAAGTACCTCTTGAGCTCGACATCGGCGGCCTTGGCGGCGGCCTCGCGCTTTTCGGCCGGCACCTGCGTCTGCAGGTACTGAGAACCGGCCTGGGCGATCGGGGCGCTCGACTGCTCGACCAGCCCGCGCGCCAGCGACTCCACGCCGGGGCGCTGCAGCTCGACGAACTGCTTGATCATGGCCGCCTTGTCCTGGGCCATGGCCAGCGAGCTGCCGGCGAGCGCGGCCGTCACGAGCGCGAGTTTGAATTTATTCACTGGGGTTCTCCGTTGAAGATGAGGTGGAAGGATCGTCGGCGCCGGGTTCATTCTCGATATTCGCGTCATTCTCGACGATGCGCTGCAGCCCGCTGAGCTTGGCGCCTTCGTCGAGTCCGATCAGAGTGACGCCTTGCGTGGCGCGCCCCAGTTCGCGGATTTCGGAGACTCGGGTGCGCACGAGGACACCCTTGTCGGTGATGAGCATGATCTCGTCGTCGGCATGCACGAGAGTCGCTGCCACCACCTTGCCGTTACGTTCACTCTGTTGAATAGCGATCATGCCCTTGGTTCCCCGGCCATGTCGCGTGTACTCGGTAATGCTTGTTCGCTTTCCGTAACCGTTTTCGGTCGCGGTCAGCACGCTCTGCTGTTCGTCCTCGGCCACCAGCATGGCGATCACGCCCTGGCTGTCCTCGAGCGTCATGCCGCGCACGCCGCGGGCGTTGCGGCCCATCGGGCGAACGTCGTTCTCGTCGAAGCGCACCGCCTTGCCGCCGTCGGAGAACAGCATCACGTCGTGCGCGCCGTCGGTCAGCGCGGCACCGATCAGGTAGTCGCCCGGATCGAGGTCGACCGCGATGATGCCGGCCTTGCGCGGGTTGCTGAATTCGTCGAGCGCGGTCTTCTTGACCGTGCCCATCGAGGTCGCCATGAAGACGTACTGGTTGGCCGGGAAGGTGCGCTTTTCGCCGGTGAGCGCCAGCACGACGTTGATCTTCTCGCCTTCCTGGAGCGGGAACATGTTGACGATCGGCCGGCCACGCGAGCCGCGCGAACCCGCCGGCACTTCCCACACCTTGAGCCAGTAGAGCCGGCCGCGGTTCGAGAAGCACAGGATGTAGTCGTGCGTGTTGGCGATGAAGAGCTGGTCGATCCAGTCGTCTTCCTTGGTCGCCGTGGCTTGCTTGCCGCGGCCGCCGCGCTTCTGCGCCCGGTACTCGCCCAGCGGCTGGCTCTTGATGTAGCCGCTGTGGGAGAGGGTCACGACCATGTCGGTGGGCGTGATCAGGTCCTCGGTCGAGAGATCGAAGGCGCTGTGCTCGACCAGGCTGCGGCGCACGCCGAGCTTGCTCTGGCCGAACTCCTGCTTGATGGCCGTGAGCTCGTCGCCGATGATCACCGAGACCCGTTCCGGCTTGGCCAGGATGTCGAGCAGGTCGTCGATCTCGGCCATCACGTCCTTGTATTCGGCCACGATCTTGTCCTGCTCGAGGCCGGTCAGGCGCTGCAGGCGCATCTGCAGGATTTCCTGGGCCTGCGTGTCCGACAGCTTGTAGAGGCCGTCGGCGTGCATGCCGTACTCGCGCTCCAGGCCGTCCGGGCGGTAGTCGTCGGCGTTGATCACGCCGCCGTCGGCGCGCGTGCGGGTCAGCATCTCGCGCACCAGCTTGCTGTCCCAGGCGCGGCTCATGAGCTCGGCCTTGGCGACCGGCGGCGTCGGCGCATTGCGGATGATCGCGATGAACTCGTCGATGTTCGCCAGCGCCACCGCGAGGCCCTCGAGCACATGGCCGCGCTCGCGCGCCTTGCGCAGCGTGAACACGGTGCGGCGCGTCACCACTTCGCGGCGGTGCTGCAGGAAGACCTCGATCAGATCCTTCAGGTTGCACAGCTTCGGCTGGCCGTCGACCAGCGCGACCATGTTGATGCCGAAGGTGTCCTGCAGCTGGGTCTGCTTGTAGAGGTTGTTGAGCACCACTTCGGGCACTTCGCCGCGCTTGAGCTCGATCACCAGCCGCATGCCCGACTTGTCGGACTCGTCCTGGATGTGGCTGATGCCCTCGATCTTCTTCTCGTGCACCAGCTCGGCCATGCGCTCCTGCAGCGTCTTCTTGTTGACCTGGTAGGGCAGT
Source organism: Variovorax sp. P1_H2 (assembly GCF_056405295.1). Lineage (NCBI taxonomy): Bacteria > Pseudomonadati > Pseudomonadota > Betaproteobacteria > Burkholderiales > Comamonadaceae > Variovorax > Variovorax sp. P1_H2. The sequence goes on from NZ_JBFUCJ010000037.1 coordinate 43,323, forward strand.
TCGTCGACGATGATCGCCTGCCGCTGGCCGCGGTCGATGTCCTCGAAGTGGCACTTGGCGCGCATCACGACCTTGCCGCGGCCGGTCCGGTAGCCGTCCTTGATGCCGTTGATGCCGTAGATGATCCCGGCGGTGGGGAAGTCGGGCGCCGGCACGATCTCCATCAGGTCGTCGATGCCGGCATCCGGATGACGCAGCAGGTGCAGGCAGGCATCGACCACTTCATTCAAATTGTGCGGCGGGATATTGGTCGCCATGCCCACCGCGATACCGCCGGCGCCATTGACCAGCAGATTCGGTAGTTTGCTCGGCAATACCAGCGGCTCTTTTTCGGAGCCGTCGTAATTGGGACCGAAATCGACAGTTTCCTTGTCGATATCGGCCAGCATTTCGTGCGCAATTTTGGCCAGCCGGATCTCGGTATAGCGCATCGCCGCCGCCATATCGCCGTCGACCGAGCCGAAATTGCCTTGCCCGTCAACCAGCATGTGGCGCATCGAGAAGTTCTGCGCCATCCGGACGATGGTGTCGTAGACCGACTGGTCGCCGTGCGGGTGGTACTTGCCGATGACGTCGCCGACGATACGGGCCGACTTCTTGTACGGCCGGTTCCAGTCGTTGTTGAGTTCGTGCATCGCGAAAAGTACCCGCCGATGCACCGGTTTGAGGCCGTCCCGGGCATCGGGCAGGGCCCGGCCGACGATCACGCTCATGGCGTAATCCAGGTAGCTGCGGCGCATTTCCTCTTCGAGGCTGATGGGGAGTGTTTCTTTGGCGAACGAGGTCATGGGCGGCAGGCAGACGGCAAGGGAGGCGAAATTTTACGCTGAGGAGGGTGTCGCACCGCCGCAACACAAGGCCGGTATTCCGCCTCCGTCCGGCGTTTCAGAGGGGGCCGGCGGGCTGTTTGCCAAAGACCCTATGGCACAATCGCCTCAACGTTTTGGGTGGTGGTCACTTAAAGCGTCCTTGATTCGCAGCGCGGCTGCGGCTTTTTCCCCAAGAGGAGAACCATGAAGAAACTGAATAAAGTGGCGATGATGTTTGCAGTCGCTGCGCTCGCCACTGCCGCCGGCGCGCAGACCCGTGTCACCGCTGCGAATGGTGGCCCGGCCATCGACAACTGGCAAAACGGCACCGGCGAACTGGTCTGGAAGAACGGCACCAACGAACTGTGCTGGCGCGATGCCAACTGGACGCCCGCAACGGCTGCTGCTGGTTGCGACGGTGCGCTCGTTCCCGCACCGCCGCCTGTGGCTGCTGCTCCCAAACCGGCTCCGGTTCCCCCGGCAGTCGCTGCTTCGAAGGTTACCTTCGCTGCTGACGCATTCTTCGACTTCGACAAGTACGTCCTGAAGCCCGAAGGCCGCGCCAAGCTGGACGACCTGGTCTCGAAGATCAAGGACGTGAACCTCGAGGTGATCATCGCTGTCGGCCATACCGACTGGATCGGTACCGTGGCGTACAACCAGAAGCTGTCGGTCCGCCGCGCTGAAGCCGTCAAGGCCTATCTGGTCTCGAAGGGCATCGAAAAGAACCGCGTGTACACCGAAGGCAAGGGCAAGAGCCAGCCGATCGCTGACAACCGCACTGCCGAAGGCCGCGCCAAGAACCGCCGCGTGGAAATCGAAGTGGTCGGTACCCGCCCCAACAAGTGATTCGCAAGAATCGCTGAAGAGAACCCCGCCTCGGCGGGGTTTTTTTATGCCCGCTCCAGCACCGGCATTTCAATTCGTGCCGTTTCATAATCGCTCCATGACCGAACCCGTGAATGCCGATCCGGCAGAGCTCGCCAAATTCTCCGAACTTGCGCACCGCTGGTGGGACTTCGAAAGCGAATTCCGACCGCTGCACGAAATTAATCCGCTGCGCCTCGACTGGATCGACGGGATTGCCCCGATTGCCGGTCGCAGGGTGCTCGATGTCGGCTGCGGCGGCGGAATCCTGGCCGACTCGATGGCGCGCAAGGGCGCCGAGGTCCTCGGCATCGACCTGGCCGACAAGGCGCTCAAGGTGGCGCAGCTGCATGCGCTCGAGGCCGGTACGCGCGGCGTCAAGTACCGCTCGGTCAGCGCCGAGGCGCTGGCGGCCGAGYAGCCCGGCAGCTTCGATGTCGTGACCTGCATGGAGATGCTCGAACACGTGCCCGATCCGGCTTCGGTCGTCAAGGCCTGCGCTGATCTGGCCAAGCCCGGCGGCTGGGTCTTCTTCTCGACCATCAACCGCAACCTGAAGGCGTTCATGCTGGCGATCGTCGGTGCCGAATACGTGCTCGGCATGCTGCCGCGCGGCACGCACGAGTACCAGAAGCTGATCCGCCCGAGCGAGCTGGCCGCCTATTGCCGCGCCGCCGGGCTCGACCTGCGCCACACCCGCGGCCTGGAGCACAACCCGCTGACGCGGCGCTACTGGCTCAGCGGCGACACCAGCGTCAACTACATGTTCGCGACCCAGAAGCCGGCAGGCGCCCTGTGAGGACGGACCGCACCGAAGCCGTCCTGTTCGACCTCGACGGCACCCTGATCGACAGCGCCCCCGACCTGGGGGCCGCGGCCGACCAGATGCGGACCGAGCGTGGCCTGCCTTCGCTGCCGCTCGAACGCTATCGCCCGATGGCGGGGGCCGGCGCCCGGGGCATGCTGGGCGTGGCTTTCGGCATCACGCCGGAGGCGCCCGAGTTTCCGGTACTGCGTGAGGAGTTCTTCGTCAAGTACGAGTCGCGGATGCTGCTCAACACGCAGGTCTTCGACGGCGTGGCCGAACTGGTGAAGGCGCTGAACGCCTCCGGGCTGCGGTGGGGCGTCGTCACCAACAAGTCCGAACGCTTCACCCTGCCGCTGACGCGCGCGATGGCCCTGTTCGAGAGCGCGCGAGCGATCGTCAGCGGCGACACCACTCCCCACGCCAAGCCGCATCCGGAGCCGCTGTTCGAAGCCGCGCGCCGGCTGGGCGTGGCCCCGGTGCATTGCGTCTATGTCGGGGATGACGAACGCGACATGCTGGCCGGCCGGGCCGCCGGCATGCGGACGGTGGCGGCCACCTATGGCTACATGGGCGAACACGCGGAAGTGGCCCGCTGGGATGCCGACGCGGCCATCGCATCACCCATGGAGCTCTTGAAGTTATTGAAACAGGCCTAAAATGCAGCGCTTGGGGCTGCACTGGTTTCGACGTGGGTTCGGAATCGCAGCGGGGCATGTCGAGCTGAATGCGCTCGTAAAACAGATTCAAACAAACTAACTGCAAACGACGAACGTTTCGCACTCGCCGCTTAATTGCCGGTGAGCTTTGCAACAGCAGGCCGATGGGCTGGGCAAGGGGGCGCTAGAGCAATCTGACGCCTCCCGGCTGCAAAGATAATCTACATGGGCTGGCCCTGATCCGGGTACCTTGGGTCGGGGCGAGAAAATAGGGTGCTGGCGGCCGGTGTAGCGTGCGACTGCGCGACACCGGTGGCGAGACTCAAATCAGACCGCTAAACATGTAGATCTGCGCGAAGAAGGCTTACGGACGGGGGTTCAAATCCCCCCAGCTCCACCACTCAAGAAGGCGGCGCCGATGCGTTTTGCATCGGCGCCGCTTCTGCGATCCAATCCCCTCCACGGCAACCCCCGGTCCCGTGCAAAGAGGCCCATGGATTCATCGACGACGACACTGACGAGCCACAGCGACGTGCCTGCGCACGCTTCGCCTTCCTTCCCGAGCGCCGCCCGCCAGCAGATCGATTGCCGCTGGACGAAGGCGCGGCGCCTCGGTATCGCCGCGGTATTCGCGTGGGCTGGCGCCTTTGCGCAGGCCGCCTCCCAGGCCCCGGTCGCGGCCGAGAACGGCATGGTGGTGAGCGCGCAGCACCTGGCGACGCAGGCGGGCGTCAACGTGCTCAGGCGCGGCGGCAACGCGATCGATGCCGCGGTGGCGGTGGGTTACGCGCTGGCGGTGGTCTATCCGGCGGCCGGGAATCTCGGCGGCGGCGGCTTCATGACGGTGCAGTTGGCCGATGGCCGCAAGACCTTCCTCGATTTCCGCGAGAAGGCGCCGCTGGCGGCGAGGCCCGGGATGTACCTCGACAAGGACGGCAAGGTCATCGAGGGGCTGAGCACCCGCGGCCACCTGGCGGTCGGCGTCCCGGGCACGGTCGCCGGCCTGGAGCGGGCACGCGAACAGTACGGCACCATGAAGCGAGGCGCACTGCTGGCGCCGTCGATCGCACTGGCCGAGCGCGGTTTCGTGCTGCAGCAGGGCGACATCGACATGCTGGCGGTGGGCGCTGCCGATTTCGGCAGCGATCCGGCGTCGGCCGCGATCTTCCTGAACAAGGGCGAGCCGTTCGCGGTCGGCCAGAAGCTGGTCCAGAAAGACCTCGCGAAGACCTTGAAGGCGATCAGCCGCCAGGGGGCTGACGGCTTCTACAAGGGGCCGGTGGGCGCCGCGATCGTGGCGTCGAGCCAGGCCGGGGGCGGGCTCATCACGCAGGCCGACCTCGATCAGTACAAGGCGCGCGAGCTGCTTCCGATCGAATGCAGCTACCGGGGCTATCGCGTGATCTCGGCGCCGCCGCCCAGTTCGGGTGGGGTCGTGCTTTGCGAGATGCTGAACATCCTCGAGGGCTACCCGCTCAAGGAACTGGGCTTCCGATCGGCCCAGGGCGTGCACTACCAGATCGAGGCCATGCGCCATGCCTACGTCGACCGCAACAGCACCCTGGGCGACCCGGAGTTCGTGAAGAACCCCGTGGAGCGACTGATCGACAAGCGCTATGCCGAAAAAATCCGCGGCGCCATCGATCCGGCGCGCGCCGGTGTCTCGGAGGACATCAAGACCGGGGTCGCGCCGCACGAAGGCAGCAACACCACGCACTATTCGATCCTCGACCAGTGGGGCAACGCGGTGTCGGTGACCTACACGCTGAACGACTGGTTCGGCGCCAAGGTCACGGCGGCGGGGACCGGCGTGCTGCTCAACAACGAGATGGACGATTTCACTTCGAAGGCGGGCGAGCCCAACATGTACGGGCTGGTCCAGGGCGAGGCCAACGCGATCGCCCCGGGCAAGCGGCCCTTGAGCTCGATGAGCCCGACCATCGTCGCCAAGGACGGTCGTCCGGTGCTGGTGGTCGGCACGCCGGGCGGCAGCCGCATCATCACGACGGTGCTCCACAGCATCCTGAACCTGGTCGACTACGGCATGGACGTGCAGGAGGCGGTGGACGCGCCGCGCTTCCACCAGCAGTGGCTGCCGGACCTGACCAACGTCGAGCCCTTCGCGCTGTCCCCGGACACCCGCAAGATCCTGGTCGGCATGGGCCACAAGCTCGGCGAGGCGCAGCCCGCCAACCACCTGGCGGCAATCCTCGTCGGCGCGCCTTCGCTGGGCGGCAGGCCGGTGGGCGGCAATCGTTTCTATGGCGCCAACGACCCGCGCCGCAACACGGGCCTCGCGCTCGGCTACTGATGCATATCGAAGAAATTCTCTACAGCCAGGGTTTCGGCACCCGGCGCGTCTGCGCGGGGCTGGTCCAGCAGGGGTTCGTCACGGTCGACGGCGCCGTGGTGAGCGATCCGGGCGAGGACTTCGTCACCGAGGGGCTGCACTTCACCGTCCGGGGCACGGACTGGGCGTACCACGAGAAGGCCTACCTGATGCTGCACAAGCCGGCCGGCACCGAGTGCTCGCAGAAGCCCTCGACCTACCCGAGCATCTACACGCTGCTGCCGTCACCACTGCGACTGCGTCCGAACAAGGGCGCGGTCCAGGGCGTGCAGGCCATCGGGCGGCTCGACCAGGACACCACCGGCCTGTTGCTCCTGACCGACGACGGCCAGTTCATCCACCGGATGGGGTCGCCGAAACACCATGTGCCGAAGGTCTACGAAGTGACGACCAAGCATCCGGTCGATCCGGCCCAGGTCGCCCGCCTGTTGGCCGGCGTGGTGCTGGACGACGATCCGAAGCCGGTACGGGCCGCGGCCTGCGAGCTGGCCGCTCCGCAGCACCTGAGCCTGACCCTGACCGAAGGCAAGTACCACCAGGTCAAGCGCATGCTGGCGGCCGTGGGCAACCGGGTCGAGGCGCTGCACCGCTCGCGCATCGGTGCCCTGACGCTGGCGGCCGACCTGGCACCCGGCCAGTGGCGCTGGCTGCGTGCCGAGGAGGTCGAAGGGCTGCGAACTGCGCGCGCCGGTCAGCCAATGGTCGGCGTGGACCGTTAAGATCGGAAATCTTCGTCCGGAATCTCTCCCTTGCGCTCCATTTCTTCCCTGACGGGCCGTCTCGCGGCCTTTTTGTTTGTTTGCGCGTCGCTTTCGGCCCATGCCGCCGAGCCGCCCCCGGTCTTCGTGCTCAACTCCCTGGATGCCACCGTGAGCGTGATCGAGCCCACGGGCTGGACCGAGAAGACGCGCATAGCGACCGGCAAGGAGCCGCACCACCTGTACCTCTCGCCCGACGAGCACTCGTTGATCGTCGCCAATTCGGCCGGCGACTCGCTGACTTTCCTGGACCCCCGAACGGCCGAAGTGCAGCGCGTGGTCTACGGGATCATCGACCCCTACCACCTGCGCTTCTCGCCGGACATGAAGTGGTTCGTCACGGCCGGGAACCGCCTGAACCACGTCGACTTGTATCGCTGGGACGGCAAGGAACCCAAGCTGGTCAAGCGCATCCCGACCGGCAAGACGCCCAGCCATATCTGGATCGACGGCAAGAGCACCACGGCCTACGTCACGATGCAGGACAGCGATGAGCTGATCGCGGTCGACCTGGCGACACAGACGATCCGCTGGCGCACCACCACCGGCCCGATGCCGGCCGACATCTTCGGCATCCACGACGGCAAGACGCTGCTGGTCGGCCTGACCGGCAGCGATGGGGTGCAGGTCTTCGACGTCGCGGGCGCCCAGCCGAAGCTGGTCGGCAAGATCTCAACCGGCAAGGGTGCGCATGCCTTCCGCGCGGCCGGTGACGGCGGCCGCAGCGTCTTCGTGAGCAACCGGGTGGCCAACACGATCAGCCGCATCGACCTGGGGACGCTGCAGGTCATGGAGACCTACCCGGTGCCGGGCGGTCCCGACTGCATGGACGTCTCGGCCGACGGCAAGACGCTCTACGTCACATCGCGCTGGGCCAAGAAGCTCAGTGTGGTCGACCTCGCGAGCCGCAAGGTGGTGCGTCAGGTCAATGTCGGCCGCTCGCCGCATGGCGTCTGGACGCTCGACCATGCGAAGTCCTAGGCTGGCCGCCGCCGGCCTGCTGCTCGCGGCCGGTGCCGCGGTGTCCGGCAGCGCCCTGGCCCAGGCCTGCACCAAACCCGTCTACCTCACCTTCGACACCGGCCACATGGRCATCGCGCCACTGGTGGCCGAGGTCCTCAAGCGGCAGGATGTGCGCGTGACCTTCTTCGGTGCCGCGGAGCGCACGCAGACCGACGGCGACAGCCTCGACACCCAGTGGGCGCCGTGGTGGAAGGCGAGGGCGGCCGAGGGCCACGAATTCGCCTCCCACACCTACGACCACGCCTACTGGCGCGGCGACGTCAAGGGTATCGAGCCGCGCTTTCGCATTCGCCCCACGGCCGGTGCCTTCGCCGGCCGCGAATTCACCTGGGACGCGGTGCAATACTGCGCCAACATCGCCAAGGCGTCCGACCGGCTGCAGCATGTCACCGGCAAGAAGCCGCTGCCGCTGTTCCGGGCGCCGGGCGGCAAGACCTCGCCGCGGCTGCTGGCGGTGGCCAAGGGCTGCGGCTATGCGCACGTGGCCTGGGCGCCGGCCGGCTTCCTGGGCGACGAACTGCCGAGCGAGAAGTTCAGCAACGAACTGCTGCTTGCGCAGGCCCTCGACAAGATCCAGCCCGGCGACATCCTGCTGGCGCACCTTGGCATCTGGTCGCGCAAGGACCCCTGGGCGCCGGCCGACCTGGAGCCGCTGATCGTCGGCCTCAAGGCCAAGGGTTTCTGCTTCCAGACGCTGCGCCAGCATCCGGCATACCGCGACTGGATTGCGGCACATCCTTGAAACCCCGGTCGTCCTTGCGGATCGCACGTTGATGGATTGGTTCACCGATCATTTCGCGGCCGTGCAGCAGTGGCTGTTCGAGACCGTCATCCAGCCGCTGGTCTACGCCATCGGCTTCGGCGGCTGGGTCGAGGACGCCTTCGATGCCACCGGCTGGCTGCTGGTCGGCCTGATCCAGATCGCGCTGCTGGTCGCGGTGATCGGCCCGCTGCAGCGCTGGCGGCCGGTCGAGCCGGTGGTCGACCGGCGCGCGATCCGCATCGACATCCTCTACACGCTGATCCACCGGCTGGGCCTGTTCCGGCTGGCGATCTTCTTCGCCGTGCAGCCGGTGTTCGACGATCTGCTGGGCATGGCGCGCGCGGCCGGCTGGGGCAGCATGCACCTGGACGAACTCTGGCCGGGCGTGACCGACGTGCCCTGGGTTGCGTTTGCGATCTACCTGGTGGTGCTGGATGGGGTGGAGTACCTGATCCACCGCGGCCAGCACCGTTTCCGCTGGTGGTGGGCGCTGCATTCGCTGCACCACTCGCAGCGCCAGATGACGATGTGGAGCGACGACCGTAATCACCTGCTCGACGACCTGATCCACGACGCGATCATCGTCGTCGTGGCGCAGCTGATCGGCGTCGCGCCGGGGCAGTTCATCGCCATCGTCGCTTTCACGCAGCTCAGCCAGAGCCTGCAGCATGCCAACCTGCGCCTCGGCTTCGGTGCCCTCGGCGAGCGCCTGTGGATCAGCCCGCGCTTCCACCGCGTGCACCATTCGATCGGCATCGGCCATGAGTCCGGGGGGCCGAAGACGCTCGGCGGCCACAACTTCGGCGTGCTGCTGCCTTGGTGGGACATGCTCTTGCGGACCGTCAACTTCGAGGATCGCTACGACGCCACCGGCATCCGCGACCAGGTCGAGCCCGACGCCAAGGGCCGGGTGCGCGACTACGGACGCGGCTTCTGGGCCCAGCAATGGCTCGGGCTCCGGCGCCTGTTCGGCAGGGATTGAGGGCGCCGCGTCACGCGCTGGCGTTATCCTCGGCACCCGATGCGTCTTCTCCTCGATTCCTTCTGGCGGTCGGTCGCCTATTGCCTGCACCCGCGGGTGATCGTGCTGTCGCTGCTGCCGCTGGGCCTGATGGTCGCGCTGGCGGCGGTGTTCGGCTATTTCTACTGGGACGCCGCGGTCGCCTGGACCCGCGAGTCGCTCGATGCCTGGCCCTTGCTGGCCAGCTTCTGGAGCTGGATCGGGCGCTTCTTCTCGGGCGACGTGGCGTCCGCGCTGGCGCCGCTGGTGGTGGTCTTCGCTGCCACGCCGCTGATCGTGGTGGTGTCGCTGCTGGTCGTGGCCGGCATCATGGCGCCGGCGCTGACGCGGCTGGTGGCCGAGCGGCGCTTCGTCAGCCTGGAACAGAAGAAGGGCGCCTCCTTCTTCGGCAGCATGGCCCGTTCGATCGGCTTGACCGTGCTGGCGCTGCTGGCGCTGGTGGTGTCGATGCCGCTGTGGCTGATTCCGCCGCTGGTCCTCATCCTTCCGCCGCTGATCTGGGGCTGGCTGACTTACCGCGTGATGAGTTTCGATGCCCTGGCCGAGCATGCCAGCCCCGAGGAGCGCGATACCTTGCTGCGCGTCCACCGGCTGCCGCTGCTCGGCATCGGCGTGCTCTGCGGCTACCTCGGCGCCGCTCCCAGCATCGTCTGGGCCTCGGGTCTGCTGTTCGCCGCCGCCTTCTTCGTGCTGGCGCCGCTGGCGATCTGGATCTACACGCTGGTGTTCGCCTTCTCGGCATTGTGGTTCGCCCACTACTGCCTCGACGCCCTGGCGCAATTGCGGGCACAGCGCGCAGCGGCGGCCCTCTCGACTTCCACCCCCGGGCTGGCCGATGCCAGCGCAGCCGCCAGCCAATGGAGTGCCCCATGAGTCGTTCTTTCGGTCTGATCGTCGTCGGCGACGAAATCCTGTCGGGCAAGCGCATCGACAAGCACATGCCCAAGGTCATCGAGCTGCTCGCCGCGCGCGGGCTCGAACTGGGCTGGGCCGAGTACGTGGGCGACGTGCCGGCGCGCATCACGGCGGCGCTGGGCCGCGCCTTCGCCTCGGGCGACATCGTGTTCTCCACCGGCGGCATCGGCGCCACGCCCGACGACCACACGCGCCAATGCGCGGCCGCGGCACTGGGCGTGCCGCTGGCACTGCACCCCGAGGCCGAGGCGCTGATCCGCGAGCGCATGCAGGACACGGCGCGCGAGCAGGGCACGGTCTACGCGCCGGACCGCCCGGACAACATCCACCGCCTCAACATGGGCGTGTTTCCGCTCGGCGCGAAGATCATCCCCAACACCTACAACAAGATCCCCGGCTTCAGCGTCGGCGACGTGCACTTCGTGCCGGGCTTCCCGGTGATGGCCTGGCCGATGATCGAGTCGGTGCTCGACAGTCGCTATGCCGGCTTGTTCGCGCGCGGTCGCGCCGGCGAGAAATCGGTGATCGTCTATGGCGCCATGGAGGCCACGCTGACGCCGCTCATGCAGGCCGTCGAGCGGGATCATCCGGGCATCAAGGTGTTCAGTCTCCCGAGCGTCGACCACCCGCAGCACGGGCGCCACATCGAACTCGGCGTCAAGGGCGACGCCAGCCGGGTCGAGGCGGCCTACGCCCAGTTGCTGGCAGGCCTGCACGGCTTTGAAGCACGCCTTGGCCCCGAAATGGTGCGTTGAAATTGCGCGCACCAAACTGGTTACAAATTGCCTTGTTTTGGGTGATGCCCAGCCTGCCGACGCGCTGTCCGCGGCGGTGACAATGGGCATAGAAACTGCATTCCGAATCCCGTACTTCCAACCACTGTCCATACCAAGGAGAACCTGATGGCCAAGACCGTCGCCGACGTACTCAAACTCGTGAAGGAAAACGAGGTCAAGTTCGTCGATTTCCGCTTCACCGACACCCGCGGCAAAGAACAGCACGTGACCGTGCCTGTGTCTGCGTTCGATGAAGACAAGTTCACTTCGGGCCACGCTTTCGATGGCTCTTCGATCGCCGGTTGGAAGGGCATCGAAGCATCGGACATGCAGCTCATGCCCGATCCGAACACGGCCAACATCGACCCCTTCTTCGAAGAGACCACCCTGATCCTGACCTGCGACGTGGTCGACCCCTCGGACGGCAAGCCCTACGAGCGCGACCCGCGCTCGCTGGCCAAGCGCGCCGAGGCCTACATGAAGGCTTCGGGCCTGGGCGACACCGCCTTCTTCGGACCGGAACCCGAGTTCTTCGTGTTCGACGGCGTGCGCTGGTCCAACGACATGTCGGGCTGCTCGGTCAAGATCGAATCCGAAGAAGCCGCCTGGAACACCGGCAAGGAATTCGAGCACGGCAACACCGGCCACCGTCCGGCGGTCAAGGGCGGCTACTTCCCGGTGCCCCCGGTCGACAGCTTCCAGGACATGCGCTCCGAGATGTGCCTGGTGCTCGAATCGCTGGGCATCCCGGTCGAAGTGCATCACCACGAAGTGGCCAATGCCGGCCAGATGGAACTCGGCACCAAGTTCAGCACGCTGATCCAGCGCGCCGACTGGGTCCAGCTGCAAAAGTACGTGATCCACAACGTGGCCCACGCCTACGGCAAGACCGCCACCTTCATGCCGAAGCCGATCGTCGGCGACAACGGCTCCGGCATGCACGTGCACCAGTCGGTCTGGAAGGACGGCAAGAACCTGTTCGCCGGTGACGGCTACGCCGGCCTGAGCGACTTCGCGTTGCACTACATCGGCGGCATCATCAAGCACGCCCGCGCGCTGAACGCCATCACGAACCCCGGCACCAACAGCTACAAGCGCCTGGTGCCCGGCTTCGAAGCCCCGGTCAAGCTGGCCTACTCGGCCAAGAACCGCTCGGCCTCGATCCGCATCCCGTTCGTGGCCAACCCGAAGGGCCGCCGCGTCGAAGCCCGCTTCCCGGATCCGCTGATGAACCCGTACCTCGGCTTCGCGGCGCTGCTGATGGCCGGCCTCGACGGCGTCGAGAACAAGATCCACCCGGGCGAAGCCGCCAGCAAGGACCTGTACCACCTGCCGCCGGAAGAAGACGCGCTGATCCCGACCGTCTGCCACAGCCTCGACCAGGCGCTCGAGTACCTCGACAAGGACCGTGCCTTCCTGACCAAGGGCGGCGTGTTCACCGACGCGTACATCGATGCCTACATCGACCTCAAGATGCAGGAAGTCACGCGCTTCCGGATGGCCACCCATCCGGTCGAGTTCGATATGTACTATTCCTTGTGAGACCTTGCGGACAGACCAAGAAACTGCCCAGCAGTGAATGGAATCCGGGCTGGCGCCCGGAGCGTTAAAAAAGGACGGCTGCGGCCGTCCTTTTTGTTTGGTCGGGAACATCCGGGCCGGATCTGTTTCGAATTGCATGAAAATGCCGGTTTGCGGCGCACTACACCCAAGACCATGAAGACTTTCTCCGTTTTCCTGCTGACCGCCGTGGCGGCAGCCGGCGTGCCCTTGCAGGCCCAGGCGCAACAAGAGCGCGTCTGGCGCTGCGGCAACGAATACACCAACAACGCGACCGTCGCCCAGCAGCGCGGCTGCAAGGTGATGGAAGGCGGCAATCTGACCATCGTGCAGGGCACCCGGCCCGTCGCCTCGGCGG
>NZ_JBFUCJ010000038.1:0-53987 GCF_056405295.1 Variovorax sp. P1_H2
CCTGCCGCGCGCGTCGCAGCCAGGCCGCCAGCGCAGCCGGCCGCGCCCGAAGCCCCGCGGGACCCCGGCGCCGGCCGGCCTCGGCTGCAGGTTGAGGCGCTGGAGCCGGCACCGGCGCTGGCCGGCAATCTCAAGGCCACGCCGGAGCTGAACCTGCCCGATGCGCCGGACCCGGTCCGCCGCGCCGCTGCGGCGGCACTCTGGAGTGCCCTCGATCCCGCCGCCGAGGAATCGCGACGGGAGGCCAAGCGCGTCAAGGACATGGAGGCCACGCTGGCCGCACTGCGCGAGCAGGCGGCGCAGAACCAGCGGACCCTGCTCGAAGTACGCAGCGAACTGGCCCAGGCGCGCGAGAGCCGCTACTTCAATCCCCTGGTCTATGCGCTGGTGGCGCTGCTGCTGCTGGCACTGATAGGCCTGTTGATGCTCTGGCGGCTGGCGCGCCGGGCGACGGCGCCGGCGTGGTGGGGCGATGCCGCGGCGGGGGCCGGCGACCCGCGCCGGCCGCGTCCGGACGGCGGCCTGCTCGACGACGACTTGGACCTCGATACCGAACCGCCGCGGGCCCGCCGCGGCGCTCCGCCCAGGACCTTCGGTCCGACACCGTTTGCTCGACTCGATGCGGACGACGACGAGGACGGGCTCGACAGCGGTCCGCACGCGCCGCTGCCCCATCCGGCGCAACTGGCCGAGGGCGCACCGGTGCGCTCGGTCAACACCGAAGAGCTGTTCGATGTGCAGCAGCAGTCCGACTTCTTCCTGTCGCTGGGACAGCACGACCAGGCCATCGCCGTGCTGCGCGAGCATATTGCCGCCAATCCCGGCACCAGCGCGTTGGCCTATCTCGATCTGTTGCGGATCTTCCATTCTCTCGATCGCCGGGACGACTACGCGCGGCTGGCCGAGGAGTTCGAGCGCGCCTTCAATGCCGATGTACCGTCATTCGAGCACTTCAGCGACACGGGCAAGGGGCTCGAGTACTACCCCAGCACGCTCGCTCGCATCGAGTCGCTGTGGCCGGCGCCGGGCACGCTGGCCCTGATCGAGGAGCTGGTGTTCCGTAAGCCCGGACGCCACGATGACGGGGCCTTCGATCTGGCCGCCTACCAGGAGCTTCTGCTGCTCTATTCGGTGGCCAAGGAAGTCATCGATCCCGCCAACGCGTCGCCCGCCGCCTTCGAGCCCCATGCCTTCGTCGCGCCCGTGGCGCGCGACTTTGCGCCGACGGCCTCTGCACCGATGGAGGCCGAGACTCCGCCTCGGACGCTGGGAGACGGGCCGGTGCTGCCGCCTTCGATCTACGGTTCGATCGATCAGGGCATGCAGCACGAAACGGTGATGGACCCGGAGCTCCGACCGCCATCGGCGGTTCCGCCCCCGGCCGACCCGCCGCCGCAGCTGCCCGATCTCGAGATGGACCTGGGCGCCTTCGACAAGACGGCCTACGAGACGATGCCGACGCCGCTCGAGCCGGTCAGGCCGCCGACGCCTTCCAACGATCCGCACGTGATCGATTTCGACCTCTTCGATCCGAGCACCGAGGCGGAAATCGCTCCGCGCCCGATCAAGCGCTGACGGCGAGCGCGCGACGCTGCGCCCGCCCCACCGTGACGCTCAGTGCAATGGCGAGCAGCACGGTGGCCAGGCCGACCCAGTTCATCCAGGCGATGGCGTCGTGGGCCAGCAGCCAGCCGCCGGCCGCCGCTCCCACCGCCTGGCCGACGTAGATGCCCGAGCTGTTCAGCGCCACCGAGCCCGGTGCGAGCGTCGGCGACAGCGAGACCAATCGTGCCTGCTGGGCCGAATTGGTGGCGAAGCAACCCAGGCCCCAGGGCACCAGGATCAGCGCCAGCGTGGCGAAGGTGATGGCCAGCGGCCACAACAGCAGGCTCAGCGCAATCAGCCCGCTGGTGACAAGCACCATGCGCGCGGCGCCGATGCGGTCGATGTAGCGGCTCACGACCATGTTGCCCAGCAGGCCGCAGGCGCCGAACCAGGCCCACAGCAGGCCCAGCTGGGTCGCGTCTGCGCCGAGGCCCTGCCGCACGACCGGCGCGAAGTAGCTGAACAGCACGAACTGGCCGGCGCCCTGCAGCGCGGTGACGGAAACCACGCCCATCAGCAACGGGCTCTTCAGGACGCTGCCCCAAGCCGAGCGTGACAGCGCGGGAGGGCGGATGCCCGGGGGCAGCTTGAGCCAGATCCACGCCGCGCTGGCGAGCGAGAGCAGGGCGATGACGCCGAAGGCCGCCCGCCAGCCGAAGTGCCCACCGACCAACGCACCGATCGGCAGCCCCAGCACCGAGGCCATGGACCAGCCGAGGAAGACGAAGGTGACGGCCCGGCCGCGCTGCTCGGTCGCCACCAGCAAGCCGGCACAGGCGGCTGCCTGCGCGGTGAAGACGGCAGGTGCGACCACGGTCAGCATGCGAACCGGCAACAAGCCGCCGAAGCTCGGCATCAATAGGGAGAGCAGGTGGCCGGCGGCGTACCAGAGCATGGTCCAGGCGAGCAGCAGCCGGCGGTCCCAGCCCGCGACCAGCGCTGCCAGCAAGGGGGCGCCGAGGCACATCACGATCGCGCCCGCGGTGATCAGCTGGCCGGCCGTGGCGGCGCTGACCTGCAGCGACTGGCTGAGTTCGTTGAGCGTGCCGGGCACCACCATCACGCCGGTGCCGATGACGAAATTGCCTGCCAGCAGGGCCCACAGGGCCGCCGGCAGCGCAGGGCGCTTCAACGGCGGACCTGCAGCGCGCCGGGGTTGACGATGTTGGTCGGATTGCCCTTGATGAAGCTCACGACGTTGTCGAAAGCCTGGCCGAAGTACATCTCGTAGCTCTCCTGCTCCACATAGCCGATGTGCGGCGTGCAGATGCAGTTTTCGAGCCGCAGCAGCGCGTGGCCCTGCAAGGGGGGTTCGCTTTCGAAGACATCGATCGCGGCCAGCCCGGGCCGTCCGCGGTTCAGTGCCGCCAGCAGTGCATCCTGCTCGACCAGCTCGGCGCGCGAGGTGTTGACGAACAGCGCGGTCGRCTTCATGCGCGAAAGATCCTCGAGCGTCACCAGGCTGCGGGTCTCGTCGCTCAGCCGCAGGTGGATCGACAGCACATCGGCCGCGGCAAAGAAGGCCTCGCGGTTGGGCGCCACCTGGAAACCATCGGAGCGTGCCTTGGCGCAGCTTTGCTCGCGGCCCCAGATCACGACCTGCATGCCGAAGGCCTGGCCATAGCGCGCCACCAGCTGACCGATGCGTCCATAGCCCCAGATGCACAGGGTCTTGCCCTTGAGCACTGAGCCCAGGCCGAAGTTCGGTGGCATCGAGGCCGACTTGAGGCCGGCCTGCTGCCAGGCGCCGTGCTTCAGGTTGCTGATGTACTGGGGCAGGCGGCGCATCGCGGCCATGATCAGTGCCCAGGTGAGTTCAGCGGGCGCYAGCGGCGAGCCCGATCCCTCGGCCACCGCGACGCCCTGTTCGGTGCAGGCATTGATGTCGATGTGCCCTCCGGCCCGGCCGGTCTGCGAGATCAGCTTGAGCTTGGGCAGCTTCTCGATCAGCTGGCGGGAGATCTGGGTACGTTCGCGGATCAGAACGATGACGTCTGCGTCCTTGAGTCGAACCGAGAGCTGTCCGATGCCCTTGACCGTGTTGGTATAGACCTTGGCCGCATAGGCGTCGAGCTTCGAGGCGCAATTCAGCTTGCGCACGGCGTCCTGATAGTCGTCGAGGATCACAATGTTCATGGCATGCCATTGTGCCTTGCACGAACGGCATGCTGTGACGGTCGGTCGACTTTGTGTCGGACTCTCAGTGCAAGTGGACGGGCCGTGGTAGGGCCTCGGCGGCTTCGAGCGCGACCAGGCGATCGAGTTCTGCGCATACGTCCGCCATTCGACCCGAGATCACCATGCGGCCGGCGGGGCGGCCCGGTTGATGCGCATCGACCATGCGGACCACGCGCAGGGGACGCACCGGCGCCGCACTTGCGGCGGCGGTGCCACCGGTTGCGCCTTGTCGCATTGCGCAGCTCGGACGGATCCCGACGTAGCGCAGGCCCGAGGACATGGCCCGGCCCGAGCGGCGACGCGGCATCCAGCGGTCGGCCAGCGATTGCAGTGGCGTCAGAAGATCAGCAATGCTGAGGAGAGCGATTCCCATGTGAACTCCAGAAAAGTCAGAGGTTGGACACAGGCAGGATTGCTTTCATCGGCCTCGACAGGGTGATGGCTCTTGGCCATACGCCCGCCACCTGTCGCGGCCGGATCGGGTGCGCATGCTGACCGCACGCGCGATGAAGCTCGGGTTACATCAGCATCGTGTTGCGGATCAGGCCGACCGCGAGCCCCTCGATTTCGAAGGGTTCGCCGGGCTGGACCACGATGGTGGGGTAGTCGGGGTTTTCGGCGTGAAGCTCGATGACCTGCTTGTTGCGCTTGAGGCGCTTGACCGTGACTTCGTCGCCCAGCCGCGCCACCACGATCTGGCCGTTGCGGGCTTCCTTGGTGGACTGGACCGCCAGCAGATCGCCGTCCATGATGCCGGCGTCGCGCATGGACATGCCGCGCACCTTGAGGAGGTAGTCGGGTTGGCGCTGGAAGAGGGTGTTCTCGACGTAGTAGGTCTGGTCGATGTGTTCCTGGGCCAGGATGGGCGAGCCGGCGGCCACGCGGCCGATCAGGGGCAGCGCCAGTTGGGCCATGCCGGGCAGCGAGAGCGAGAACTGGTTGTTGCGGGATTCGTTGAGGGAGCGCAGGGCGTCGCCCTTGAGGCGGATGCCGCGCGACGTGCCGCTCACGAGTTCGATGACGCCCTTGCGCGCCAGCGCCTGCAAGTGCTCTTCGGCCGCATTGGCCGATTTGAAGCCCAGCTCGGCGGCGATTTCGGCCCGCGTGGGCGGGGCGCCAGTGCGTGCGATGGCGCTCTGGATCAAATCGAGGATCTGCTGCTGGCGGGCTGTAAGCTTGACGGCGAACTGCATGATGGCTCCTGACGAGGCACTGGCTAAACGTCCAGTACCTGTATTTTTAACCAGTTTTCAAAAGTTGGCAAGCAATGGACGAAATCTCCATCCGTGACAGACGCCGCGTGATCGTCCTCGGTACCGGCGGGACCATCTCCGGCCGTGCCGGTGCGGCGAACGACAACATCGGCTACACCGCGGGCGAAGTTTGCGTCGGCGATCTGCTGCAGGGCATCGACGCGCCGTCCGGCGTTTCGCTCGAGACCGAGCAGGTGGCTCAGGTCGACAGCAAGGACATGGGCTTCGCCATTTGGCGGACGCTGGCGCATCGTTGTGCGCACTGGCTCGCCGAGCCGGATGTGGCGGGCGTGGTCATCACCCACGGGACCGACACGCTCGAGGAGACTGCCTTCTTCCTGCAGTCGGTGCTGGCGCCCTCGAAGCCGGTGGTCCTGACTTGCGCGATGCGGCCTGCAAGCGCCCTGGCGCCTGACGGGCCGCAGAATCTGCGCGACGCGATCAGCGTCGCCGCCACGCCGGGGGCGCGCGGCGTGGTCGCGGTGTGTGCCGGCACCGTCCACAGCGCTTTCGAGGTGCAAAAGGTCCACACCTATCGGCTCGATGCCTTCGATTCCGGCGATGCCGGACCGTTGGCCTACGTCGAGGAAGCGGCGGTGCGACAGCTCAGGGACTGGCCGGCGACCGATCCGGCCGCACGGGCGTCCTACGATCGCATCGCGGCCTCGACGGCCTGGCCGCGCGTCGAGATCCTGGCGAGCCATGCCGAAGCGAGGGGAACCCTCGTCGACTTGCTGCTCGACGAGCGCCGCCGCGGCGTGGCCGAGCCGGTGCAGGGGATCGTGCTGGCCGCGACCGGCAATGGAACGCTGCATCAGGCGCTCGAGGCGGCGGCCCTCAGGGCGCAGGCCGAAGGTGTGGCGGTGCTGCGGGCGACGCGCTGCGCCGAGGGGCGGATCCTGCCGAAGCCGAACCAGAGCCTGCGTGACGCCGGCGCGCTGACGCCGGTCAAGGCGCGGATCGCGCTGATGCTGGAACTGCTCGCCGGCGGTGCCGCCCACTGACGCGATGCTCGACGCGCTGCGATCGACCCCTTGGGCCTATCCGGCGCTGGAGGCGGTGCACATCGTCGGCATCGCGCTGCTGCTCGGCAACCTGGTGGCGCTCGAGGCGCGTGTCTTCGGTCGCGCCGCGACCTTGCCGGTGGCGGGCCTGGCAAGGCTCTCGCTGAGCATCGTGCTGACCGGCTTCGCATTGGTGGCGCTCAGCGGATCGCTGATGTTCGCCACGCAGCCGGCCGAACTGCTCGCCAACCGTGCGTTCCAGGTCAAGATGGGGTTGCTGGTGCTGGCCGGCGGCAATGCACTGTGGTTCCATGGCCGCCGTTCGCTGGCCAAACTTGACCTGCTGGCGCGGGTACAGATGTTGTCGTCCACTGCGATTTGGCTGGCGGTCGTGTTCTGCGGCCGCTGGATCGCCTATTGAGCGCCTTCAGTCCGAAAGGAGCTTCCCGCATGAAACGTCGCAGCCTCATGTTCGCCGCCGTCACGCTCCCCGGCGCCATGCCCTTCGCGTGGGCCCACCATGGATGGAGCAGTTTCGACCAGGACCGGCCGCTCTACCTCGAAGGCAAGGTGTTGAGTTCGCGCTGGCAGAACCCGCATGCCGAACTGACGATCGAGGTGCCGGCCGACCTCAAGGTGCCCGCCGACCTGTCGCAGCGCGCCTTGCCGGCGCAGAGCGCGCCGGTCGACGGCCCGGGCCTGCTCGCCAAGGCGACGGTTCCGCGCCGCAAGGACCGCCAGTGGGAGCTCGAACTGGCACCGCTGACGAGGATGGAGGCCTGGAAGGTGCGCGAAATCCAGCCCGGCAGCACGATCTCCGTCGTCGGTTTCGCCACCAAGGACGAAAAGGGCGATGCCGTGCTTCGAGTCGAATACCTGTTCGCCGACGGCAAGGCCTACGGGCTGCGTTCCAGCCCGGCCTGAATCAGCTGGACAGGGCGGCGAGCGCGCGCTGGGTGATGTCGTCGACGCTGCCGACGCCGCTGATCGCGCGGTACTTCGGCGCGGCTGCCGGTTCGACCTTGGCCCAGTTCGAGTAATAGTCGACCAGCGGACGTGTCTGCTGGCTGTAGACCTCGAGCCGCTTGCGCACGGTCTCTTCCTTGTCGTCCTCGCGCTGGATCAGGTCCTCGCCGGTGAGGTCGTCCTTGCCTTCGGTCTTCGGCGGGTTGAACTTCAGGTGGTAGATGCGTCCCGAGGCGGGATGCGAGCGGCGCCCGCTCATGCGCTCGACGATGTCCGAGAAGGGCACGTCGATCTCGAGCACGTAGTCGAGCTTGACGCCGGCCGCGCGCATCGCTTCGGCCTGGGGGATGGTGCGCGGGAAGCCGTCGAAGAGAAAGCCCTGCGCGCAGTCCGGCAGCGCGATGCGCTCCTTGACCAGGTTGATGATCAGATCGTCGCTCACCAGCGCGCCCG
This sequence comes from Variovorax sp. P1_H2, assembly GCF_056405295.1. NCBI lineage: Bacteria > Pseudomonadati > Pseudomonadota > Betaproteobacteria > Burkholderiales > Comamonadaceae > Variovorax > Variovorax sp. P1_H2. Next base: position 7,460 of record NZ_JBFUCJ010000038.1, read on the forward strand.
ATGCCATGACGGCCTGGGCCTGGAGGCCCAGCGGCGTGCCGGCCTTGACGGCGGCCCGCAGCATGTCGCCAGTGGAGATCTGGGGGATGCCGTACTTCTGGCAAATGAAGGCCGCTTGCGTGCCTTTTCCTGCCCCGGGGGCGCCCAACAAAATCAGTCTCATGGTGTCCTCGGAAGGTTCTTTGATTTCTGTCGCGCCACGGTGTGCATGAAGCACGGTCCAGGGCGGAGTTTGCTTCGAGGATAGCATGGGGTGCGGGCCCGGTCCGGCCCGCAGGCGCTCGCTTCTAGGCGCTGAAGAGGGCGCGGACCCGCGCCAGGTCCTCCGGCGTGTCGATGCCCGGACCCGGCGCATGCGCGCTGACATGAACCGCAATTCGGTGGCCGTGCCACAGCGCGCGCAGTTGTTCGAGGGCCTCGGTCGCCTCGACCGGCGCCGGCGGCAGGTCGGGGAAGCCGCGCACGAAGCCGGCCCGGTAGGCGTAGATGCCGATGTGGCGAAGCGGCGCCGGCGCGGCCGGCAGCGCGGTCGGGCCGCTGGCGGCGAAGCCGTCACGCCACCAGGGGATCGGCGCGCGGCTGAAATAGAGCGCATTGCCCGCGGCATCGAGCACGGTCTTGACCACGTTCGGATTGACGAAATCCTCCAGCGAATCGATCGCATGCGCCGCGGTGCTCATCGCGGCGCCGGGATGCATCGCCAGCATCTCGGCCACGGCGTCGATCAGGCCCGGCTCGATCAGCGGCTCGTCGCCCTGGACGTTGACGACGATCGCGTCGTCGGCCAGGCCGAGCTGTGCGCAGGCTTCGGCCAGCCGGTCGCTGCCGCTCGCGTGATCTGTGCGTGTCAGCAGGGCGCGAACGCCGTGCGCGCTGCAGGCATCGACGATGCGGGCATCGTCCGCCGCCACCACTACGCTGGCGGCGCCCGAACGGGCGGCCTGCTGGGCGACGCGAACCACCATCGGCAGGCCGGCGATGTCGGCCAGCGGCTTGTCCGGCAGCCGCGTCGACGCCAGTCGAGCCGGGATCAGGACGGTGAATGCGGTGTTCAAGGGGAAGCTCCGTGCTGCGCACTGCGGTGCGAGCTCGCTTGGGAGCGGCCCGGTGCGGTGCTCACAGCCCCAACTCTTCGTCGGAAAGGGTGCGCGCCTCGTTTTCGAGCAGCACCGGAATGCCGTCGCGCACGGGGTAGGCGAGGCGGGCGCTGCGCGAGACCAGTTCCTGCTTCTCGGCGTTCCAGGTCAGGGGGCCCTTGGTGACGGGGCAGACGAGCAGTTCAAGCAGCTTGGTGTCCATCGCTCGATGATAGCTTTGCGTCGAGTGCGGCGAAGAAGCCGGGCTCGGGTTCGAAGACCAGCGGAACGGCCAGCGCGGCCGGGGCCTTGCGCCACAGTTTCACGGCGTCCTTCTCGGTGCACAGCAGAAGCTGGCCGGAGCCTCCGGGCGGGCTCCAGTGGCTGAAATCGTCATGGTCGGGCAGCGCGATGCATTGCGCCGGCAGCACACCCCGCGCGCGCAGCATGTCGAAGAAGCCCTCGGGCTTGGCGATCGCCGCGACCGCGACCAGCGGGCGTCCGGCCAACGAGGCCAGCGGCACGTGGCTTCCGTCGCGCTGCAGCGCGTGGTCCGCGAGCGTGCGCCGGGCCCTGAAGCCGGCAAACGCGGGCTGCTCGCCGGTATGGAGGACCAGGTCGCAATGGCGCGGCCAGGGCTCGCGCAACAGGCCCGCCGGAAGCAGCCAGCCATTGCCGATACCGCGGTCGTCGAAGACGCAGATCTCGACGTCGCGGGCCAGGGCGAGATGCTGCAGGCCGTCGTCGCTCACGATCACCTGGGTCGACGGATGGCGGGCGAGCAGGGCACGGACCGCCTCGATGCGACGCCGGGCCACGAACACCGGCACACCGGTCGAGCGGCGGATCAGCGCCGGTTCGTCGCCGACCGCCGCCGGATCGCTGTCGTCCAGCACCTCTCGGCAATCCTGCGTGCTGCGGCCATAGCCGCGCGAGACGACGCCGACGCGCAGGCCGCGGGCCGCCAGGTGCCGCACGATCGCCATCACCACCGGCGTCTTGCCGGAGCCGCCGGCGATCACGTTGCCGACGATGACGACCGGCACGCCGGCACCTTCGGTGCGCAGTACGCCCCGCCGATAGAGGGTTCTCCGGAGCGCTGCCAGCCCGCCGAACAGCAGCGACAGCGGCCACAACAAGCGGGCCTGCACGCCGCGTCGCAGCCAGGCGTCCCGCAACTAGCGCCCCGCCTGAGTGGCCGACTGGGTGGCGAAGGTGATCTGCATCAGTCCGGCCCGGCGCGCCGCTTCCATCACCGTGATGACCGATTGATGGGCCGCGCTGGCGTCGGCGCTGATGATCACGACGTTGTCCTTGGCGCCGCCGGCGGCGGCCGTCAGGGCTGCGGTCACGGTCTCGACGTTGCGGTCCGGCAGCACCGTCTTGTTGATCGAATAACGGCCGTCGGCCGACACGGCGACGATCACTTCTTTCGGATAGTCGCGCTGGGCCTCGACGTCGGCCACCGGCAGCCGGAGCTGCATCTCGGTGAACTTGCTGTAGGTGGTCGACAGCATCAGGAAGATCAGCACGACCAGCAGCACGTCGATGAACGGGATCAGGTTGATCTCGGGCTCCTCGCGCGAGCCGTGGCGGAAGTGCATTCTCATCGGCGCAGCGTGTCCAGGTGGCGGGCGAAGCGCTCGCCGGCCAGTTCGAGGTTGAGCAGGTATTCGTCGACCCGGCTGCGGAAGTAGCGCCAGAAGATCAGCGCCGGAATGGCGATGATGAGGCCGAAGGCGGTGTTGTAGAGCGCAATGGAGATGCCGTGCGCCAGTTGCGCCGGATTGCCCGAGCCCACCGCGCCGTTGGCCGGCGATTGCGAGCCGAAGATCTCGATCATCCCGATCACGGTCCCGAGCAGGCCGAGCAGCGGCGCCGCCGACGCGATGGTGGCGAGAGCGGGCAGGTAGCGCTCGAGGCTGTGCGCCACCACGCGGCCGGCCGATTCCATCGACACGCGCAGGTCGTCCTCGGTCGCCATCGGATTGGTGTTGAGGGCGCGGAAGCCGGCGGCCAGCACTTCACCGAGGCCGGAGTTCTGTTCCAGCTTGGTGACCACGTCGGGGCCCGGAATCGACGCCCGCGAGACCGTGATCGCTTCGTCGAGCAGCTTGGGCGGCAGGACCCTGGAGGTCTTGAGACTGGTGAATCGCTCGATGACGAGCGCCATGCCGATCACCGAACAAGCGAGCAATGGCCAGATCGGCCAACCCGCAGCAACTATGATGGAAAACAAGGATTCCTCCGGCCCATGGACTGTCAATGCGCGGCGATTATCCACCCGCGCGGCGCGTTGTTACGAGAAGTATTCGTGTCGGCGCCGTCGCACAGAATATGTGGATAACTTTGTGACTAACACGCAGAGCAACCTGTCCAGGGCCGCGCCGGCTGGGCGTTTCCACAGATCGACTGAAAATTGAGCAGCACTTTTTCCAATGAAATCAATAGCTTGCACGGCAACCTGTGCCTGTGGTAGCGGTACCCCGATTTTTGGGGGGAGAGCAGTCCGCCTTGTGGACGACTCAGGCTTGTGACAGCGGCAAATGATGATTGAACGTGAGCAACCGCCCTCGTCTGGCGTGAGAGTGTGGGCCGTTGGCGCCTTGTGCCGGGCGGTCGCCGATGCGCTGGATGCGCGCTTCAACCCGGTCAGCGTGCGCGGCGAAATCTCGGGTTTCTCGCGGGCCGCCAGTGGCCACTGCTACTTCTCGCTGAAGGACGAATCCGGCCAGCTTCGCTGCGCCATGTTCCGGCGCGCCGCGAGCCTGCTCGATTTCGCGCCGCGCGACGGCGACCAGGTCGAAGTGCGCGGACGGCTCGCGGTCTACGAGCCGCGCGGCGACCTGCAACTGGTGGTCGAGAGCCTGCGCCGCGCCGGGCAGGGCGCCTTGTTCGAGCAGTTCCTGCAGCGCAAGGCCCGGCTCGAGGCCGAAGGGCTGTTCGATCCCGCGCGCAAGCGGGAACTGCCCATCCTGCCGCGCGCCATCGGGCTGGTGACCTCGCTCGGTGCCGCGGCGCTGCACGACGTCGTCACCGCATTGCGGCGCCGGGTGCCGCACATTCCGGTCGTGCTGGCGCCGGCGGCGGTGCAGGGCGCCGGCGCGCCGGCGGAACTGGTGCGCTCGCTCCAGTCCCTCTATGCGCTCGAGCCGAAGGTCGACGTCATCCTGCTGGTGCGCGGCGGCGGCTCGATCGAGGACTTGTGGGCCTTCAATGACGAGACCCTGGCGCGCACCATCGTGCAGAGTCCGGTGCCGGTGGTCAGCGGTGTCGGCCACGAGACCGACTTCACCATTGCGGACTTCTGCGCCGACGTGCGCGCACCCACCCCGACCGCCGCCGCCGAGCTGGTCGCGGCACCGCGCGAGCTGTGGCTCGGGGCGCTCGGCCTGCTCGAGGATCGGCTGCGCGACGCCATCTCGAGCCGCCTCGACGTCCTGGGCCAGCGCCTCGATGTCGCGACGAGCCGCCTCGGGCGCCCGTCGACGCTGGTGGCGCGCCAGCGCCTGGGCCTCGCCCACCAAGCGCAGCGCCTGCACTACGCGGTGCTCTCCCGGACCGGCCGCTTCGCGCAGGCGCATCAGGCCTTGCAGGCGAGGGCGCCGCTCGGACTGCGCAGTACGCTCGCCCGCCACCACGAACGGCTCGAGCGTGCCGCGCTGCGCCTGCAGTTGCTCGATCCCGCGCTGGTGCTGCAGCGGGGCTATGCCTGGCTGACGGACGCCGATGGCCGAGCGGTCACGCGGGCCGCCGATCTGGCGCCGGGCGACCCGGTCAGAGCGCAGCTGGCCGACGGCGCGGTGGACCTGAAAGTGGTGCAATAAGGGCCGCAACAGGGACATCGCGGCGACGTCCGACGTCCGTTGCACGAATCCTTCCTAGAATCTCCGATTCCCTCAACCAACCCGCGAGAAAAAAACATGGAACACGTTCTTCCTCCTCTGCCGTATCCGCTCGACGCCCTGGCGCCCGAGTATTCGAAGGAAACGATGGAATACCACTACGGCAAGCACCACAATGCGTATGTCGTGAACCTGAACAACCTCCAGAAGGGCACCGAGTTCGAGAGCATGACGCTCGAGGAAATCGTCAAGAAGTCCAGCGGCGGCATCTACAACAACGCGGCCCAGATCTGGAACCACACCTTCTTCTGGAACTGCATGAAGCCGGCCGGCGGCGGCGAACCCAGCGGCGCCCTGGCCAAGGCGATCGACGCCAAGTGGGGCAGCTACGCGGCCTTCAAGGAAGCCTTCGTGAAGTCGGCGGTCGGCAACTTCGGCTCCGGCTGGACCTGGCTGGTGAAGAAGGCCGACGGCTCGGTGGACATCGTCAATACCGGCGCCGCCGGGACGCCCCTGACCACCGCCGACAAGGCGCTGCTGACGGTCGACGTCTGGGAGCACGCCTACTACATCGACTACCGCAACCTGCGCCCCAAGTATGTCGAGACCTTCCTCGCGAAGCTGGTGAACTGGGACTTCGTCGCCAAGAACTTCGGCTGATTCCCCATTTTCGAGGACCGAAAGGAAGCCGACCCGCGGGTCGGCTTTTTGCTGGTCGGGCGGCCGGATCAGCGGCGGTTGGCGAACAGCTCGCCGCCGAGCTTGGACCCGGCCTTGATGTTCTTCTTCGCGAACCAGCCCTGGTTCATCTCGAGCACGAAGCGGACCGGTTCCTTGGAGCAGTGCGAATCCTCGGTCATCGGCTGCATGTCGGCCAGGTTCACGATGCGGCCGTCGTCGGCGACGAAGGCGGCGGTCAGCGGCAGCAGGGTGTTCTTCATCCAGAAGCACTGGGTGGCGGACTGTTCGAAGACAAACACCATGCCCTCGGTCGGCGGCATTTCCTTGCGGAACATCAGGCCGATTTCGCGTTCCCGGGGCGACTGCGCCACCTGGGCGTCGATCTGGTACATGCCGGCTGATATGCGGGTCCGCGGCAATTGGCTTTGCGGTTCCTGGGCATTGGAAATAGCCGTCAATGAAACAGACAGCGCGAGAAGACTGAAAAAACGCATGAACATGGTCGACTTTCGGGGACGGCAACGCAAACAAGAATGCCCGCTGAGGCGGGCATGATCGATTGAGCGCAAAGCTTACCTCCTATTGGCCAGGATTGCCTGACCCAAAAGAACAGGGTCGGTTCGTCCGGGCAAAAAAAAGCGCTCCGTGGAGCGCCTTTTCAATGACCGGACGAATCCGATTACTGCGGCGTGCCGCCTTGCGGGTTCATCTTGCGAACGCTGCCGTCCTTGTTGCGGCGACGGTCGCTGCGGGTCTCGGCGCGTGCCTGGCCGGCCGTTGCTGCACCGCTCGGGGCTAGGCCGCCGCTGCCCTCAGCGGTCTTGGGGGCGTCGCCAGCTTGAGGACGCACTTCCCCTTGCGGCTTCGAGGCGCGGCGCTCGACGGCTCGCTGCTGGGGCTTGGAGTTGGTGATCGGCTGTTGTTCCGACGAGGCGCCGGCCGGATTTTGCGCATAGGCACCAGCTGCGAACAGGCCGGCCATCATGACTGCGAGAACTTTGCTCATTACGGATTCCTCAATGGAAATGGTTTGAAAACGCCTCCCGGCCGGCAGAAGGTCTGCCAACAACGGAGCCGGCACGGCGGTGGTTGACACATCCTTCGGGCTCCTCCGGTTGCGTCTAAAATTCTAAGGGTATTCAGGCGACTGGAAACCCGCTGTGTTCCGGCCTTCATCTCATCCGGAGTCTTGTCTCATGTCCAACTATCAGCACATCAAAGTCCCGACCGAAGGCCAGAAGATCACGGTCAACGCCGACAATTCGCTCAATGTGCCCGATCAGCCGATCATTCCATTCATCGAAGGCGACGGCACCGGACTGGATATCACGCCGGTCATGCTCAAGGTGGTCGATGCGGCCGTGGCCAAGGCCTACGGCGGCAAGCGGAAGATCCAGTGGATGGAGGTCTACGCCGGCGAGAAATCGACCCGGATCTACGGTCCCGACGTCTGGCTGCCCGAGGAAACCCTGGACGCCGTGCGCGACTACGTGGTGTCGATCAAGGGCCCGCTGACCACCCCGGTGGGCGGGGGCATCCGCTCGCTGAACGTCGCGTTGCGCCAGGAGCTGGACCTGTACGTCTGCCTGCGGCCGATCCAGTATTTCGAAGGCGTTCCGAGCCCGGTCAAGGAGCCCCAGAAAACCAACATGGTGATCTTCCGCGAGAACTCCGAAGACATCTATGCCGGCATCGAATTCGAAGCCGAGAGCGACAAGGCGAAGAAGCTCATCAAGATCCTGCAGGAGGAGTTCGGCGTCAAGAAGATCCGCTTTCCGAATACCTCCGGCATCGGCATCAAGCCGGTGTCGCGCGAGGGCACCGAACGCCTGGTTCGCAAGGCGATCCAGTACGCCATCGACAACGACAAGCCCAGTGTCACGATCGTGCACAAGGGCAACATCATGAAGTTCACCGAAGGCGGTTTCCGCGACTGGGCCTATGGTCTGGCGGCCAAGGAATTCGGTGCGGAACTGGTCGACGGCGGCCCGTGGATGAAGCTCAAGAGCCCGAAAAGCGGCAAAGAAATAACCGTCAAGGATTCGATCGCTGACGCTTTCCTGCAACAGATTCTGCTGCGGCCGGCCGAATACAGCGTGATCGCGACCCTCAACCTGAACGGCGACTACATTTCCGACGCTCTGGCGGCCCAGGTCGGCGGCATCGGCATCGCTCCCGGCGCCAATCTCAGCGACACGGTCGCGATGTTCGAAGCCACCCATGGCACGGCGCCGAAGTACGCGGGCAAGGACTACGTGAAYCCGGGTTCCGAGATCCTCTCGGCCGAAATGATGCTGCGCCACATGGGCTGGACCGAAGCCGCCGACCTGGTCATCCGCTCGATGGAGAAGTCGATCGCCAGCAAGAAGGTCACCTACGACTTCGCAAGGCTCATGGAAGGCGCCACCCAGGTCAGCTGCTCGGGCTTCGGGCAGGTGATGATCGACAACATGTAAAAAGTGGCCGAAGCGTCCGCTCGGACGCTTCGCTCCCGAGCCCCGGGCCGACAGGCGCCGGGGCTTTTTCATGGCCGTAAAAACCCTCGGGCAGCAGGCCTTTGCGCCGTCGGGGCATGCTGCTTGCATCCGTTGAAACGTGCTCTCCTGGCCGCATTCGCCTTGAATGTCACAAAGCCGCCACCAGTTGTGTCACATCGTCGAGTGCAACCGGCGGCGGCTCTATAAAATGAATTTCATGGCTACCAGAATCCCTTCGACCCCCAAGACGCCGCCGGCCGTGAAGCCGAGGCGGGACGATGGCGATGCGGTCGTGCTCGAGCGGCGACCGCAGAAGACCGCGCCGCCCCAGATGTTCCAGGTCGTGATGCTGAACGACGACTACACGCCGATGGAATTCGTCATCGTCGTGATCCAGGAGTTCTTCAGCAAGGACCGGGAGACCGCGACCCAGATCATGCTCAAGATCCACCTCGATGGCCGGGGTGTCTGCGGGGTGTACTCCCGCGACATGGCGGCCACCAAGGTCAATCAGGTGATGGAAGCGGCGCATCAGGCCGGGCACCCGCTGCAATGCGTCAGCGAACCGGTCGAGTGAACCTGTTGAATTGAGCGCGCTCCAACCCATCTGAGAAATTATTTACAGCAAGGCAAAAGGAAATCACATGATTGCCCAGGAACTGGAAGTCAGCCTGCACATGGCTTTTGTAGAAGCCAGGCAGCAGCGCCACGAGTTCATCACGGTGGAGCACCTGCTGCTCGCTTTGCTGGACAACCCGAGTGCCGCGGAGGTTCTGCGCGCCTGTTCGGCCAATGTCGACGACCTCCGGGCGTCGCTCACCAACTTCATCAAGGACAACACGCCCCAGGTGGCGGGTACCGACGATGTCGACACCCAGCCGACGCTGGGTTTCCAGCGCGTGATCCAGCGCGCCATCATGCATGTGCAGTCCACCGGCAACGGCAAGAAGGAAGTCACCGGCGCCAATGTGCTGGTCGCGATCTTCGGCGAGAAGGATTCGCATGCGGTCTACTACCTGCACCAGCAGGGCGTGACGCGCCTCGACGTGGTGAACTTCATCGCCCACGGCATCAAGAAGAGCGATCCGCCGGAAGCCGCCAAGGGCAGCAGCGACGCTTCGTCGGGTGATGGCGAGGAAGGCGGCGGCGAGAAGAACGAGAAGTCCTCTCCGCTCGAGCAGTTCACGCAGAACCTCAACCAGCTTGCCAAGGAAGGCAAGATCGATCCGCTGATCGGCCGCGAATACGAGGTCGAGCGCGTGATCCAGATCCTGTGCCGCCGGCGCAAGAACAACCCGCTGCTGGTGGGCGAAGCCGGCGTCGGCAAGACCGCGATCGCCGAGGGCCTGGCCTGGCGCATCACGCAGAACGACGTGCCGGAAATCCTGGCCGAATCGAACGTGTATTCGCTCGACATGGGCGCGCTGCTGGCCGGCACCAAGTACCGCGGCGACTTCGAACAGCGCCTCAAGGGCGTGCTCAAGTCGCTCAAGGACAAGCCGAACGCGATCCTGTTCATCGACGAGATCCACACGCTGATCGGCGCCGGTGCGGCATCGGGCGGCACGCTCGACGCATCCAACCTGCTCAAGCCGGCGCTGTCGAGCGGCCAGCTCAAGTGCATCGGCGCGACGACGTTCACCGAATACCGCGGCATCTTCGAGAAGGATGCGGCCCTGTCGCGTCGCTTCCAGAAGGTCGACGTGGTCGAGCCGACGGTGCAGGAAACCGTCGACATCCTGAAGGGCCTGAAGTCGCGCTTCGAGGAGCACCATGGCGTCAAGTACGGCGTGGCCGCATTGCAGGCCGCCGCCGAACTGAGCGCCAAGTACATCAACGACCGTCACCTGCCCGACAAGGCGATCGACGTGATCGACGAAGCCGGTGCGGCCCAGCGCATCCTGCCCGCGAACAAGCGCAAGAAGACCATCAGCAAGACCGAGGTCGAGGAGATCGTCGCCAAGATCGCGCGCATCCCCCCGGCCAACGTCTCGAACGACGACCGTGGCAAGCTGCAGACCATCGAGCGCGACCTCAAGAGCGTGGTGTTCGGCCAGGACAAGGCGCTTGAAGTGCTGGCTTCTGCCGTCAAGATGGCACGTTCGGGCCTGGGCCGCGACGACAAGCCGATCGGCTCGTTCCTGTTCAGCGGCCCCACCGGCGTCGGCAAGACCGAAGCAGCGAAGCAGCTGGCCTACATCATGGGCATCGAGCTGATCCGCTTCGACATGTCGGAGTACATGGAGCGCCATGCGGTGAGCCGCCTGATCGGCGCGCCTCCGGGCTATGTCGGTTTCGACCAGGGCGGCCTGCTGACCGAGGCCATCACGAAGAAGCCGCACGCGGTGCTGCTGCTCGACGAAATCGAGAAGGCGCACCCGGACATCTTCAACGTGCTGCTGCAGGTCATGGACCACGGCACCTTGACCGACAACAACGGACGCAAGGCCGACTTCCGCAACGTGATCATCGTGATGACCACCAATGCGGGGGCCGAGACCATGAACAAGGCGACCATCGGCTTCACCAACCCGCGCCAGGCGGGTGACGAGATGGCCGACATCAAGCGCCTGTTCACGCCGGAGTTCCGCAACCGTCTGGACGCGATCGTGAGCTTCAAGGCGCTCGACGAGCAGATCATCCTGCGCGTGGTCGACAAGTTCCTGCTGCAGCTCGAGACCCAGCTGGCCGAGAAGAAGGTCGACGTCACCTTCACCGACGCGCTGCGCAAGCACCTGGCGAAGAAGGGCTTCGATCCGCTGATGGGCGCACGCCCGATGCAGCGCCTGATCCAGGATACGATCCGTCGTGCCCTGGCCGACGAGCTGCTGTTCGGTCGCCTGCAGGACGGCGGTCGCCTGACCGTCGACCTGGACGACAAGGAAGAAGTGCAGCTCGACATCCAGCCGCTGCCGAAGAAGGAAGGCMRGGCCAAGCCCGAAGCCGAAGAAGCGGCGGCAGGTTGAGCCACTTCCGCCACAGCGGCGGAATCGTCCGATCAGAAGGCCGGTAGCATTGCTACCGGCCTTTTTCGTTTCACCCGAGATTCTTTGCCCTTGATCGTCCCCGAGCTCAGCCAGGAATGGAAGACCGGCCTCTCCCTCGCGTGGAGCGGCTACATCGCGGTCCTGTCCATCTGGATCGTGATGCAGAAGCGTGCGCCGGTGTCGACGATGGGCTGGATTCTGTCGCTGGCGCTGCTGCCGTTCGCGGGCTTCCTGATCTACTATTTCCTCGGGCCGCAGCGGCTCAGGAAGCAGCGCCTGCGGCGGCTTCGCAGCCGCGCCGGCGCGCTGGCCCCGTCCGATGTGGCGATGCTGCGCGAAGCCAGGGAGCAGGCGCCGCCGGCCTTGCGCCAGATGGCCGCGCTCGGCATGGCGGCCTGTGGACTGCCGGTGTCGAGCGCGACCTCTGCCAGGCTGTTGTCGGGCGGTGCGTGCACCTTCGACGCGATCTTCGAGGCCGTTCGCGAGGCGCGCGACCACGTCCATCTCGAGTACTACATCTTCGAGCCCGACCGGATCGGTACCGCGCTGCGCGATCTGCTGATCGAGCGCGCCCGGGCCGGCGTCACGGTGCGGCTGCTGCTCGACGCGCTGGGTTCCAAGCGCATCGACCGCAAGTTCATGGCGCCGATGCGTGCGGCCGGCGTCCACGTCGCGCTGTTTCACGAGACCCGCATCGGCCGCCGGCTGCGGCCGGTGACCAACTACCGGACGCACCGCAAGATCGTCGTCTGCGATGGCCGCGTGGGCTTCACCGGCGGCGTCAACATCACCGACGACGAAGACGGTCGCACCCGCGCCGATGCCTATCACGATGTCCACCTGCGCATCGAAGGCAGTGCAGTGCGCTGGTTGCAGACCACCTTTCTCGAGGACTGGACCTATGCGACCGGCGAGGACCCGCGGCAGCTGGACAACACGGCCATGGCGCACCTGCTGCCGCCCCTTCCGCCCCGGGGCGGTGCGCGCGACATTCCGGTGCAGATCATCACCAGCGGGCCGGACAGCCCGCTCGAGGCCATCCATCGCATGCACCTGGCGGCGATCCAGTCGYCGGTGCATCGCGCCTGGCTCACGACGCCGTACTTCGTCCCGGGCGAGCCCGCGCTGATGGCGCTGACCAGCGCAGCGCTGCGCGGCGTCGATGTCCGGCTGCTGGTGCCGCGGCGCAGCGATTCGCTGGTCGTGAGCGCGGCGGCGCGTTCCTACTACGACGAGCTGATCGCGGCCGGCGTCAAGGTGTGGGAGTACAAGGCGCGCATGCTGCACTCGAAGACGCTGGTGGTGGACGACAACTGCGCCATGATCGGCACGGCGAACTTCGACAACCGCAGCTTCCGCCTGAATTTCGAGGTTTGCGCCGTGATCTACGGGACGACGCTGGCCAAGCCGCTGGAGGCGCAGTTCGAGACCGACTTGCGCAATGCGTCCCCGGTGCGGGCCAACCGCCATCAGCCTTTCGTGCGCCGCCTGGGCGATTCGTTCGCCCGCCTTTTTTCCCCTTTGCTTTGATCCATGGCCTCTCACACCTTCCTCTGGCACGACTACGAAACCTTCGGTGCGGTGCCGCGCCGCGACCGTCCTTCACAGTTCGCCGCCATCCGGACCGATGCCGGGCTCAACGAGGTCGGCGAGCCGCTGATGATCTACTGCCAGCCCGCGCCCGACTACCTGCCGAGCCCCGAGGCCTGCCTGATCACCGGGATCACGCCGCAGCAGTGTCTGGAGCGCGGCATTCCCGAGCATCAATTCGCAGCCCGGATCGAACGCGCGTTCTCCCAGCCCGGCACCATCGGCGTGGGCTACAACACGATCCGCTTCGACGACGAGGTGACGCGCTTCCTGTTCTGGCGCAACCTGATCGATCCCTATGCGCGCGAGTGGCAGAACGACTGTGGCCGCTGGGATCTGCTGGACGTCGTGCGGCTGACCTATGCGCTGCGTCCCGACGGCATCGAATGGCCCAGGAAGGCCGATGGCAGCCAGAGCTTCAAGCTCGAGGATCTGGCGCGTGCCAACGGGCTGCTGCATGAAGCGGCGCACGATGCGCTGTCGGACGTTCGCGCCACGATCGCGCTGGCTCGCCTGATCCGCGAGAAGCAGCCCAAGCTGTTCGACTTCGCGTTCGGGCTGCACCGCAAGGACCGGGTCGCGGCCGAACTCGGCCTGCCGGCCACGCGCGAGACCGCGCGGCCCTTCCTGCACGTGTCGGGCATGTTCCCGGCCGAGCGCGGCTGCCTGGCCGTGATGTGGCCGCTGGCCAGCCACCCGACCAACAAGAACGAGCTGCTGGCCTGGGACCTGGCGCATGACCCGAGCGAGCTGCGCGATCTCGATGTCGAGACGCTGCGGCTGCGGTTGTTCACGCGCAGCGCCGAGCTGCCCGAGGGCGTGCAGCGGCTGCCGCTCAAGGGCATTCACCTGAACAAGTCGCCGATGGTGGTCGGCAATCTCAAGACGCTGGCGCCGGCGATGGCGGCGCGCTGGGGCATCGACCTCGAGGCCGCTCTGCGCCATGCGGCGATCGCCGCGGCCTTGCCCGACATGAGCGCGATCTGGCCGCGGGTCTACGAGCGGCCCCGCGAAGGGACGCCGGATGTCGACGAGGATCTCTACGGCGGCTTCGTCGGCAACGGCGACCGGCGCCGGCTCAACGAACTGCGGAGCCTGTCGCCGGCCGAGCTCGCGCGCTCGCGGACCGGTTTCGACGACCCCCGGCTCGAGGAACTGCTGTTTCGCTACCGTGCCCGCAATTTCGTCGACACGCTCAGCGAGGAAGAGGCCGAACGATGGGAGGCGCACCGCGTGGCGCGGCTGCTCGAAGGCGAGGGCGGCGCACGCAACGTCGACGCGCTGTTCGCCGAGATCGACACGCTGGCCGAGACGGCGGACGCGCGTGCCGAAGAAATCCTCGGTGCGTTGTACGAGTATGCCGAGGCGATCGCGCCGACCGTGTGAGGCATCGAAGATGACCATTCGGCGACTTGAACCTGCTGACGCCGCAACCTACCGGGCGCTGATGCTGGCCGCCTATGCGCAGCACCCGGATGCGTTCACGTCGAGCGCGGCCGAGCGGGCGGCGCTCCCGTTGTCGTGGTGGGGCGCCCGGCTCGACGGGTCGCCCACGGCAGCGCAAGTGGTGCTCGGCGCCTTCGATGGCGACCGGCTGGTGGGGGCTGCCGGGCTGGAGTTCGAAAGGCGGGAGAAGGCGCGCCACAAGGCGCAGCTGTTCGGCATGTATGTCGCGGCGCAGGCACGCCAGGGCGGTTTCGGACGACGGCTGGTGGAGGCTTCGCTGGCGCTGGCCGCGGCCCGGGACGGCGTCCGGCTGGTCCAACTGACCGTGACCGAAGGCAACCGCGCGGCCCGATCGCTCTACGAGCGCTGCGGCTTCACGGTCTTCGGCGTGGAGCCCTACGCGGTGGCGCTGGGAACCGCCTTTCTCTCGAAGGTCCACATGTGGCGCGCCGTCGCCCCGCTCGACTGAGAATGCAGGCGGCTCAGGCGCGCGGCAGCATCCAACGGGTCTCTGCGTCGCGCCCGGGCAGGCGCAGCGCGGCGGTCGCGGCCGGTGTCTCGGCCAGCAGGCGCCCCTTGCGGTAGACCTTGAGCCGGGTGGCGCGCAGCCGGATCGCCTCCACCGGGTTGCGTGCCTGCAGCAGCACGAAGCTCGCATCGCAGCCGGCCTCGAGCCCGTAGCCTTCGAGGTGCATCACCTTGGCGGCGTTGACGGTCACGGCGTCGAAGCAATCGCGGATCCCGGCCTGGCTGGTCATCTGGGCCACGTGCAGGCCCATGTGCGCGACCTCCAGCATGTCGCCCGAGCCCATTCCGTACCACGGGTCCATCACGCAGTCGTGGCCGAAGGCGACGTTGACGCCGGCGGCCATCAGTTCGGGCACGCGGGTCATGCCGCGGCGCTTGGGGTAGCTGTCGTGGCGGCCCTGCAGCGTGATGTTGATGAGCGGATTCGAGATCACTGCAACACCGCTCTCGGCGATCAACGGCAGCAGCTTGCTGACATAGTAGTTGTCCATCGAGTGCATCGATGTGCAGTGCGAGCCCGTGACCCGGCCCTGCAGCCCGAGGCGCTGGCTCTCGAAGGCCAGGGTCTCGATGTGGCGCGAGAGCGGGTCGTCGGACTCGTCGCAGTGCATGTCGACCAGCTTGCCGCGCTCGGCCGCGATTTCGCAGAGCAGCTTCACGCTGGCCGCCCCATCGGCCATCGTGCGCTCGAAGTGCGGAATGCCGCCGACCACGTCGACGCCCTTGTCGAGCGCGCGCTTCAGGTTGTCGACGCCGCCGGGCGAGCGCAGCACGCCGTCCTGGGGAAAGGCGACCAGCTGCAGGTCGAGATAGGGCGCGACGAGGCGCTTGACCTCCAGCAGCGCGTCGACCGCGAGGAGGCTGGCGTCGCTGGTGTCCACATGGCTGCGGATCGCGAGCAGGCCCTTGGCCACGGCCCAGTCGCAATAGGCCAGCGCGCGCTCGATCAGGGCGTCGGCCGTGAGCAGCGGCTTGAGTTCACCCCACAGCGCGATGCCTTCGAGCAGCGTCCCGCTCTGGTTGACGCGCGGCAGGCCGTAGCTCAGCGTCGCGTCCATGTGGAAGTGCGGGTCGACGAAGGACGGCGCCAGGAGCAGGCCGGCGGCGTCGAGCGTTTGGTGGGCGGGCGCGGCCAGGCCGGCCGTCACTTCGGTGATGCGGCCGCCCTCGACCGCGATCGACATGCCGCTGCGGCCGTCGGGCAGCGAGGCGTTCTGGACCAGGAGGTCGAGCATCAGCGTTCTCCTTTTCGGTAGGGTTTCATCAGTGCCTGCGGATAGCTCGCCTTGCGCGCCACCAGCACCAGCGCCAGGATCGACAGCAGGTAGGGCAGCATCAGGTAGAGCTGGTAGGGCAGGACGGCATTGCCCGATTGCTGCAGCCGCAACTGCAGCGCATCGAAGAAGGCGAACAGCAGCGCGCCGAGCAGCGCCTTGCCGGGCCGCCAGGATGCGAACACTACCAGTGCCACGCAGATCCAGCCGCGGCCGTTGATCATGTTGAAGAAGAAGGCGTTGAAGGCGGACAGCGTGAGAAAGGAACCGGCCACGCCCATCAGCGCCGAGCCGGCGACGATCGCGCCGGTGCGCGTGGCGGCGACCGATACGCCCTGGCCCTCGGCCGCCTGAGGGTTCTCGCCGACCATGCGCACCGCCAGGCCGGCGGGCGTCCGGTACAACACCCAGGCGACCAGCGGGACCAGCAGCAGGGCCAGCAGCGTGAGGGGTGTCTGCGACTCGAGCACCGGGACATGCAGCCAGTCCATCGATGCGAAGGGCGTGACGGTCGGCGGCGTGTTGACCTTCGGGAAGCTCACGCGGTAGCCGTAGTAGCTCAGCGCGGTGGCGAGYAGCGTGATGCCCAGCCCCGACACATGCTGGGACAGCGCCAGGCCGACCGTCAGGAACGCGTGCAGCAGGCCGAACACGGCACCCGTGAGCGCGGCGACCCCGACCCCGACCCACAGCGGTGCCCCGGCATAGACCGCGATCCAGCCGGTGAAGGCGCCGGCGACCATGATGCCCTCGATGCCGAGGTTCAGCACGCCGGCGCGCTCGCACAGCAGCACGCCCAGGGTGCCGAAGATCAACGGCGTCGCGATGCGCAGCACCGCGACCCAGAAGGAGGCGTTGGAAAGGATGTCGGCGATGTCGGTCATTTCCAGCGCACGCGGTATTGCGTCAGCAAGGTGGCGACCAGCACCGCGATCAGCGAAGCCGCCACGATCACGTCGGCGATGTAGGTCGGAACGCCGATCGCCCGGCTCATGGTGTCGGCACCGACCAGCACGCCGGCCACGAACACGCCGGCCGCCAGCACGCCGAGCGGATGCAGCCCGGCCAGCATGGCGATCACGATGCCGCTGTAGCCGTAGCCCGGCGACATGTCGAGGGTCACGTAGCTGGTGCGCCCCGCGACCTCGATCGCGCCGGCGAGGCCGGCCAGCGCGCCCGACAGCAGTGCGACCCACACCACGGTGCGCGTGACCGGCACGCCGGCGAAGGCGGCGGCGCGCGCGTTCGCGCCGACGGCGCGGATGTCGAAGCCGATCACGGTGTACTTGAACAGCAGCCACACCAGGACGGCCAAGCCGCCGGCCCACAGCAAGCCGGTGTGGATGCGCGTCTGGGCGACCAGCTTGGCAAGCTCGAGCTCCGACTGCAGCGAGACGCTCTGCGGCCAGCCCATCGCGGTCGGGTCCTTCATGGGGCCGTCGAGCATCGCCGAGACGCCGAGCAGCACGATGAAGTTGATCAGCAGCGTGGTCACGACCTCGTCGACGCCGAGCCTGTTCTTCATCAGCGCCGGGCCCAGCAGCAGCAGCGCGCCGGCCAGCGCCGCGGCCGCCATCGTCAGCGGGAACAGCAGCCAGGTCGGCAGCGCGAAGCCGGCGCCGCCGTGCAGGCCGCCGACCGCCACCGCGGCCAGCGCGCCGGCATAGAGCTGGCCCTCGGCGCCGATGTTGAAGAGCCGGGCCTTGAAGGCGACCGTGGCGGCCAGGCCCGTGAGGATCAGCGGGACGGCCCGGGTCAGGGTTTCGCTCCAGGCGAAGACCGAGCCGAAGCCGCCTTGCAGCAGCAGCGCGTAGGTGCGCCCGACCGGCGCGCCGGCCCAGAGAACGAGCAGGGCGCTGACCAGCAGGGTGAAGGCGACGGCACCGACAGGCGCCAGCACGAGCGCGGCGCGCGATGCGCGATGGCGACGTTCGAGTCTCATGCGGGGACTGCGCTCATGAACCCGCCATCGCCAGGCCGATCGCCTCGCGCGTCCAGGCGGCGGCTGGCCGTGGTTCGCCGAGCTGGCCGCCATGCATCACGGCGACCCGGTCGCCCAGGGTCAGTACCTCGTCGAGATCGTCGGAGATCAGCAGTACCGCCGCACCGGCGTCGCGGGCCGCGATCAACTGCTGCTGCACATAGGCGACGGCGCCGATGTCCAGGCCCCAGCTCGGCTGGTGGGCGATGATCAGCCGGGGCGTCCGCTGCTGCCCGCCGGCCGATGCCGGCGCCATCAACGCGCGGCCGAGGATCAGCTTCTGCATGTTGCCGCCCGAGAGGGTCCGGGCCGGTGAATCGAGACCGGCGCCGCGCACGTCGTAGGCGGTCTCGACGCTGCGTGCATGGGCCCTGGCGGCGCCGCGCCGGACCCAGAGCCAGCGCGAGAAGGCCCGGCTGCGCAAGCGTTCGGACACCGCGTTCTCCCACACGGGCAGATCGCCGACGACCCCGACCGCATGCCGGTCTTCAGGGATGCGCGCCACGCCGCGCTGAACCAGCCGGGCCGGCGAAGACGGCAGCTCGCGGCCCATCAGGCGGACGGTGCCCGCGACGGCTCGCCGCGTGCCGCTCAGCAACTCCGCCAGCGCCACCTGCCCGTTGCCCGAAACGCCTGCGACCGCGACGATCTCGCCGGCCCTGAGCGTGAGGCTCACGTCCTGCAGGCGGTCGTTCCCGCTGCCCGCGGTGCGCACGTGGTCGAGCACGCAGACCGCATCGCCGACCTGACGGGCCGGGCGCCGGACCGTGTTCTCGATCGCATGGCCGACCATCCACAGCGCCAGCTGCGCCTGCGTGGTGTCGCCGGCACGGGCTTCGGCCACGCGCTTGCCGCCGCGCAGCACCACGATGCGATGCGACACGCGCAGCACCTCGGGCAACTTGTGGCTGATGAAGATGATCGACAGGCCCTGGGCCACCATCTGTCCCAGCGTGTCGAACAGTGCCTCGCTCTCCTGCGGCGTCAGCACCGCCGTCGGCTCGTCGAGGATCAGGATCCGCGCATCGCGGACCAGCGCCTTGAGGATCTCGACCCGCTGGCGCTCGCCGACCGACAGGCTGCCGACCGTCGCCTCCGGCTGCACGGGCAGGCCGAAGCGTTGCGCCACGTCCAGCAGCCTGGCGCGCGCTGCGCCGCGGCGCGAGAAGGGCTGCCAGAGCGGCTCGGTGCCCATCATCACGTTGTCGAGCACGCTGAGGTTGTCGGCCAGCGTGAAGTGCTGGTGCACCATGCCGATGCCGGCGGCCAGCGCGGCCTTCGGATTGCCCGGCGCCAGCGGCTGGCCGAACACCTCGATGCTGCCTTCGTCGGCCACGTAGTGGCCGAACAGGATCGACATCAGCGTCGACTTGCCGGCGCCGTTCTCGCCCAGCAGCGCGAGCACCTCGCCGGCCTGCAGGTCGAGCGAGATGGCGTCGTTGGCCACCAGCGCCCCGAAGCGCTTGGTGATGCCGCGAAGCGCGAGAACAGCGGACAAGCGGTCTACTTCCAGCGCGAGAGGAAGGCCAGCAGCACCTTGGCCGAGTTGTCGGCCGCGATGCCCATGAAGGTGCCCATCTCGTTCTCGCCCTCGCCGCCTCCCGCCAGGTCGCTGAGCGAACGGAAGGCGATGAAGGGCACGCCGTTGCTGTAGGCGACCATTCCGACCGCGGCCGTCTCCATGTCGAGCACGTTGGCCTGGAAGGTCTTGAAGGTGTATTCGCGCAAGGCCTTGTTGTCCATGAAGGCCTGCCCCGAGACCCCATTGCCGCCGACCACCAGCTGCGGCTTGCGGCTCAGGCACCTGGCCGCTTTGCAGTCCGCCAGGTCGACGTTGCGGACGCTGCGCGCCACCTCGAGCATCTTCGGGTCGGCTTCGAACCAGAACTTCTTCGAGATTGACGGATTCGCCGCCGAGCGCACCTCGACCGGCCGCGGATGCATCATGCCGAAGGCCGGCAGCGTGGCGTCCTTCATCCAGGCCGGCACGCTGTACTGGCCCGGCGAGGATTCGCGCGCCATCAGCACTTCGAGGTACTGGCCCCATTGCGCGGGCACTGTGACGTCGCCGATGTGCAATTGCGGATTGACGCCGCCGGCGATGCCGCTGAACACAACGTGCGTGATCTTGAAGCGATCGAGCACCAGTTGCGTGTTCATCGTCGCATTGGTCATGCTGATCCCCGACAGGAACAGCACCACCGGCCGGCCTTCGAGCGTGCCGGTGCTGAACTCGACGCCGTTGACGCTGTGCTTGCGCGGGTCCTGCAGGCGGGCCTGCAGCAGCGTGAGTTCGGGCTGGAAGGCCGAGATCACCGCCATGCGGGGCGTCTCGTCGAGCCTCCCCGAATGCGTGTCGGGTGCGACCGCCGCGCAGCCCGCCAGCGCTGCGCCGAGCGCCAAAGCACACAGACTCCGAGACAACGGACTCTTCATTCGGGAAACACCGCGGAACCGGCTTTGCCGGGCCGCTGGTGTTGCCCCCTGCAAGGGGGTGGGCGGCCACACGAAGTGGGCCAACCTGGGGGTGAGCGTCATTTCCCGGTCGACTTCGGTTGGCTGTCGTCCACCTTGATGGTGGTCTTGCCGGCGAGTATGTCGGCCTGCTTGGCCTTGACCTTGGCGACGATATCGGCCGGCACCTTGGTCTCGAAGGTGCCGAGCGGCGCGAGTTCGGAGCCCTTGTACTTCATCATCGAATAGGGGCCGTAGTCCTCGGCCGCGAACTTGCCTTCCTTCACGAGCTTGATCGCGCGGTCGGCCGAAGGCTCGAAGTTCCACAACGCGGACGCGACCACGGTGTCGGGGTACTTGTCCTGGGTGTTGATCACGTTGCCGATCGCGAGCTTGCCCTTTTCCTTGGCCGCATCGCTGACGCCGAAGCGCTCGGCGTACATCACGTCGGCGCCCTTGTCGATCATCGCGAAGGCGGCTTCCTTGGCCTTCGGCGGATCGAACCAGCTGTTGATGAAGCTGACGCTGAACTCGACCTTCGGATTGGTTTCCCTGGCGCCGGCCATGAAGGCATTCATCAGGCGGTTCACCTCTGGGATCGGGAAGCCGCCGACCATGCCGATCTTGTGGGTCTTGGTCATGCCGCCCGCGACCATGCCCGACAGGTAGGCCGGCTCCTGGATGTAGTTGTCGAAGACCGAGAAATTCGGTGCCTGCGGCTTGAGCGAGGAGCCCATCAGGAAGGCCGTCTTGGGAAAGTCCTTGGCGACCTTGCGCGCCGCCGCCTCGACGCCGAAGACCTCGCCGAGGATCAGCTGGTTGCCGGCCGTGGCGTACTCGCGCATCACGCGTTCGTAGTCGGCATTGGCGACGTTCTCGGTCGCCGTGTACTCGATCTCGCCGCGCGCCTCGGCCGCCTTCAGCGCCTTGTGGATGCGCCCGACCCATTGCTGCTCGAAGGGCACGGTGTACACCGCCGCCACCTTCAGCTTGGCCTGCGCGAGCGCCAGCCCCGGCGCCCCCGCCGCAAGCGCGGCTGCAATGGCGACCGAACGGATGATCATTTGACGGCGAACGTTCACTGCACTTCTCCTCGAGTTAAGAAAACAACCGACTGCCCACACGCTCCCCGTTTGTTCGTGAGACACCGCGGAACCGGCTTCGCCGGGCCGGTGGTGTCGCCCCCGGCAGGGGGTGGGCGCCCGGACACGAAGTGCCGGGCAACCTGGGGGCGAGCGTCACTTCGTGCCGAAGATGCGGTCGCCCGCATCGCCCAGGCCCGGCAGGATGTAGCCGTGGCTGTTGAGCTCGCGGTCGATGGCGGCGGTGTAGATCGGCACGTCGGGATGCGCCTCCTGGAAGGTCTTGACGCCTTCGGGGCAGGTCAGCAGGCAGACGAACTTGATCGACTTCGGGTTCAGTTCCTTGAGCCGCTCGACCGCTGCCACCGCCGAGTTGCCGGTGGCCAGCATCGGGTCGACCACGATCGCATCGCGCTCCTCCATGCCGCCGGGCATCTTGAAGTAGTACTCGACGGCGGTCAGCGTCTTCGGGTCGCGGTACAGGCCGATGTGGCCGACGCGGGCGCCGGGCACCACGCTCAGCATGCCGTCGAGGATGCCGGTGCCGGCGCGCAGGATCGACACCAGCACCAGCTTCTTGCCGTCGATCACCTTGGCGTGCATGGTCTCGAGCGGGGTCTCGATCTCGATGTCCTGCATCGGCATGTCGCGCGTGACCTCGTAGGCCATCAGCATGCTGATCTCGTTGAGAAGGCGCCGGAAGCTGTTGGTGCTGGCTTCCTTGCGGCGCATCAGCGTGAGCTTGTGCTGGACGAGGGGATGGTCGACGAGGTGGACGTTGCTCATGGCGTGGAGGAAGCGCGGATGCGTTCTTGTCGTTGTGAAGAAAGGGGGTGAAGTCTAGAAGACCGTGCCGTCGCTCTCGATGCGCAGGGGGGGGGCACCGTCACGCAAGCGCTGTGCCATGACGCGGCCCGCAGCCCAGGTGCCGCCCTCGAGCACGCGCGCCAGGGGCATCTCTTCCTCGCTGCGCTCCATCACCTTGCGCACCCGCGCCGCGACCTCGTCGAGCAGCGCGACGGTCAACGCGCGCCACTCGACGATGAACTCGTCGCCGACCTTCCATGAACGCTCGAGCAGCGCGGGGCTGCGCGGCACGATCAGGCCGCTGTCGATCAGCAGGCCGCCGTTGCGGTATTCGGGCAGGGCGGTGAGCGCCTCGACATGGCGCACCTTGACGCCAGCCCATTCGAAGGGCTCGAGCATGGAGTAGGTCAGCCATTGCGACAGCTTGTGGAAAGGCATCCAGCCGTTGGTGAGGCCGGGTCCGCGCACCGCGCTGTGGCGCCAGCAGTCGCCCAGTGCCAGCGCCGGGTCGCCCGAGCGGAGGGCGCCGGGCGCATCGCTGCCGTCGGCCGCGATGCTGTCGATGGCATTGGAGGCGGGCCAGATGCCCGACAGCGATTCGAGCAGCAGCGACAGGATCTCGTGGGCCGTGGTCTCTGCGGTCGGCGGCGCGGCGGGGCCGTAGGGCCCGACCAGCGCATCGAACAATCCGCCGGGCCGGCCGTCGTCGCCGAACACTTCGGGCCGCTCGCTCATGGCTTCTCCGAGCCGGCGCAGCAGCGTGGCGCGGCCGGCCAGCCCGACCAGCGGGTTGACGCTGCTGACCTGGAAGGCGTCGCCGAGCCGGTCGGTGACCAGCGCGCGCAGGCCGGCGGCGTCGGCCTGCAGCGGACGGTCGGGGTCGGACGAGAACAGCCCGGTCGTGAAGGCGTGGAAGCTGGCCACGCCCAGGCCCTCGGAACGCGTGAAGCGCTGGCCGCTGCCGGCTTCGAAGTAGTGCCAGTCGGGGCCGGCGCCGGCGTCGAGCAGCACGCTGACCAGCACCAGGTCGAGGTGCGTATGGGCGCGTTGCGTGGCATCGACGTCGCCGAGCAACTGGTCGAGCGCAGCCACCCGGTTCACGCCGCCGGCCTCGAAATGGCGCCAGCGGCTGTGGTAGGGGATCGGGCCCCAGGCGTAGCGGTCGCGCGTGACTTCGGCCACCGTGCGGGCCGTGTCCTCGAGGGCATCGTCGTCGCCGATCGTGAACCATTCGGATTCGCCGGCGCGGGCCCGGGCCAGCAGCGCCCTGGCACGGCTGCGCACGGCCTGGGTGGTGCGCAGGAAGGCCGCGGCGCCGGCGGGATGGGCCGTGTCGCCGACGAATTMGAGCGCCGGGTCGACATGGCCCTCGGCGTCGGCGCTGCGCACCGCGGGGTTGGCGGTCGGGCGCTCGGGGTCCATCCCGTAGTTGTTGCCGCTCATAAGGCGACCTCCGTGCTGCGCGCTGCGGTGCGAGCTTGCTTGGGGCGGCCCGGCGCGGCGCTCATTGGATAACCTTCGCGCGGCAGCGCTTCGGTATTCGCCTTCGGAGCGGCCGGGCGGCTCATTGGTCGAGCCCCCGGCCCTTGGCCTTCTTGAGTTCCTCGGCGTCCGGCACCGCCCCGGGCGTGAAATAGCCGGCCGCCATCTTGGCGTCCATCTCGACCCGGGCATCGGCCGGGATCAGCGCGTCGGGGATGTTGACCCGGGTGCCGATCTCGATGCCCGAGCCCGTGATGGCGTCGAACTTCATGTTGCTCATGGACACCAGGCGGTGGATCTTGCGGATGCCGAGCCAGTGGAAGACGTCGGGCATCAGCTCCTGGAAGCGCATGTCCTGGACGCCGGCCACGCACTCGGTGCGGGCGAAATACTGGTCGGCGGTGTCGCCGCCGACCTGGCGCTTGCGCGCGTTGTAGACCAGGAACTTGGTGACCTCGCCGAGCGCCCGGCCTTCCTTGCGCGAATAGGCGATCAGGCCGACGCCGCCGCGTTGCGCGCCCTGGATGCATTCCTCGATGGCGTGCGTCAGGTAGGGCCGGCAGGTGCAGATGTCGGAGCCGAATACGTCCGAGCCGTTGCACTCGTCGTGGATCCGCGCGGTGAGCTCGACCTCGGGGTTGGCGAGGTCGCGGGCGTTGCCGAAGATGTAGAGCGTCTGGCCGCCGATCGGCGGCAGGAACACCTCGAGGTCGGAGCGCGTGACGAGTTCGGGGTACATGCCGCCGGTTTCCTCGAACAGTACCCGGCGCAATTCCGTCTCGGAGCAGCCGAAGCGCTGGGCCACCGCGGGCAGGAACCAGACCGGCTCGATCGCCGCCTTGGTGACCATGGCGGCGCCGCCGGCGGTCAGGAACTTGCCGTCGGCCTTCAGGCGGCCGCTCTGCAGGGCCTCGATCACCTCGGGCAGGATCACGTGGGCCTTGGTGATCGCGATGGTCGGGCGAATGTCGTAGCCGGCCGCGAGTTCGGTGGCGAAGGCATCGGCCACCACCGCGCCCCAGGGATCGAGCGAGACGATCTTGCCGGGTTCGCTCCACTGCGGGTAGGGGCCGATGACGTCGGTCGGCGAGGTGTTGGTGAGGTCGGCCTTGTGGTGTGGCGAGAGTGCCCCGGCGGCCACGGCCAGTGCGCGGTACACGCTGTAGGAGCCGCTGTGGGTGCCGATGACGTTGCGATGCGCGCGTTTGGTGGTGGTACCGACCACCGGGCCGCGCTCGGCCGCCGTCGCGGCGCCCCATTGGATCGGCAGGGCGCCGAAACCGCCGGCGTGCGAGGTCAGGCGGATGTGGCTGCGCTGCGGAGATGTCGGGACCGGGGAGAGCGAAGCCGGCTCGGGCGGCGCGGCGGCGGGGGAGGGCGGGGAAACGGCTGGATCGGAAGAGGAAGACGGAATCGGAACGGTGTCTACGGACATTGCGGGCCCTCAAAAAACACAATGTACCGATGGCTCCCGGAACTGGCAAGCCGGCGCATGCGCCATTTGCCGTAAAGCGCCGCCGCCTGCGGTCCGGCTTCGCCATCACGGCACAATCCGGCGGTTTTCTTTTTTTGGCGGCGCCTGTAACCGGTCGCTGCCGGCGCACGAATGAGCAAGGAAAGCCCGATGGCGAAAAGCGAAGCGGAGCTGCGGCTGCACGCGCTGTTCGTGCGCGGGCTCGCCGGCGACGCCGCCGCCTATCGCAGCTTTCTGGAGCAACTCGCCTCGCACTTGCGCGCGTTCCTGGGCCGGCGCCTGTTCGGCTGGCCCGACGAGGTCGAGGACCTGGTCCAGGAATGCCTTCTTGCCATGCACAACCAGCGCCACACCTACCAGCCCGACCAGCCCCTGACCGCCTGGGTGCATGCGATCGCGCGCTACAAGATGATCGACCTGCTGCGCGCCCGCGCCGGCCGCGAGGCGCTGCACGATCCGCTGGACGACGAACTGGCGGTGTTCGCCGCCTCGGACACCGAGGCCAGCGACGCCCGGCGCGACCTGGCCGGCCTGCTGGCCACGCTGCCGGACCGCCACCGCCTGCCGATCGTTCACACCAAGCTCGAAGGGCTGTCGGTGGCCGAGACGGCGCGCCTCACCGGCATGTCGGAATCGGCGGTCAAGGTCGGCGTCCATCGCGGCCTGAAGGCGCTGGCGCAGAAGATCAGGGAGGCGCGATGAAGACCGACCAACTGGTGGCCCTGCTGGCCGCGGACGCCGCGCCGGTGCCGCGGCGCGCGGTCTCGCGCCGGCTGCTGGTGGCGCTGGCGATCTGCCTGCCCTTGTCCGTCGGCTGGATGCTGCTGGCGTACGGTGTGCGGCGCGACCTGATCGAGGCCATGTTCTGGCCGATGTTCTGGGTCCGGCTGCTGTTCGGCACCGGCATCGCGCTGGCCGGCTTCGTGGTCTTGCAGCGGCTGGCGCGTCCCGGTGCGCGGGTGCGGGGCGCCTGGCTGGGGCTCGCGGCGCCGGTGCTCGTGATCTGGGTGCTGGCCCTGCTGGCGCTGCTCTCGGCGCCGGCGCAGGACCGTGCGGCGCTGGTCTGGGGACAAACGTGGCGCACCTGTGCCCTCGACATCGCCGCGGTTTCGCTGCCGATGTTCGCGGGCTTGCTGTGGGCGCTGAAGGGGTTGGCGCCGACCCGGCCGGCGCTGGCGGGCGCGGCGGCCGGCGCGCTGGCCGGTGGTGCCGGCGCGATGGTCTACGCCTTCCATTGCCCCGAGCTGGCGGCGCCCTACATCGCGATCTGGTACGTGGCCGGCATCGCACTGCCGGTGGTGGCCGGTGCCCTGATCGGGCCCCGGCTGCTGCGATGGTGAGCCGTTGGCGGCAGTCTGGCTAGCGTCGAGTCTTCGATCCGAAGATGCCGCCGAGCACGCCGCGCAGGATCTCGCGCCCGACCGTGGTGCCCATGGTCCGCACGGCCGACTTCGCCATCGTCTGGGCGAGGCCGTCGTGCTTGCCGCCGCGCGGGCCGGTCGAGCCGAACAGGATCTCGTTGAGGCTGCCCATCACGCCGCCGGATTCCTGCGGCGCCGCAGCGCCGGGCTTGCCCGCGGCGGCCGGTGCGTCGGGGGCGGTCGCGGCACGGCCCTTGAGCTTCTCGTAGGCCGACTCGCGGTCGACCGATTTCTCGTAGACGCCGGCCACCAGCGAATTCGCGATCAGCGCCTGCCGCTGGGCCGGCGTGATCGGCCCGATCTGGCTGCCAGGCGGCAGCACGTAAACCCGCTCGGTGACGCTGGGCCGGCCCTTGTCGTCGAGGAAGCTCACCAGCGCCTCGCCGACCGCGAGCTCGGTGATCGCCGCCTCGATGTCCAGCCCGGGCTTCTGCCGCATCGTCGTCGCGGTCGACTTGACCGCCTTCTGGTCGCGCGGCGTGAAGGCCCGCAACGCATGTTGCACCCTGTTGCCGAGCTGGGCCAGCACCGAATCCGGGATGTCCAGCGGGTTCTGGGTGACGAAGAACACGCCCACGCCCTTGGAGCGCACCAGCCGCACCACCAGTTCGATGCGTTCGACCAGCGCCTTGGGCGCTTCGTTGAAGAGCAGATGGGCCTCGTCGAAGAAGAACACCAGCTTGGGTTGCTCCGGGTCGCCGATTTCCGGCAGCTGCTCGAACAGCTCGGACAGCATCCACAGCAGGAAGGTGGCGTAGAGCCGCGGCGAGTTCATCAGCTTGTCGGCCGCCAGGATGTTGATCACCCCCTTGCCGTCCACGGACTGCATGAAGTCGGCGATGTTGAGCATCGGCTCGCCGAAGAACTTGTCGCCGCCCTGGCTTTCGATCGACAACAGGCCGCGCTGGATCGCGCCGACGCTGGCGGCGCTGATGTTGCCGTACTCGGTCGTGAACTGGCTGGCGTTCTCGCCGACGTGCTGCAGCATCGCGCGCAGGTCCTTGAGATCGAGCAGCAGCAGGCCGTTGTCGTCGGCGATCTTGAACACCAGGTTCAGCACGCCCGACTGCGTTTCGTTCAGGTTGAGCATCCGGCCCAGCAGCAGCGGGCCCATGTCGGACACGGTAGCGCGCACCGGGTGGCCCTGCTCGCCGAACACGTCCCACAGCGTGACGGGGCAGGCCAGGGGCGGCGGCAGGTCGAGCCCGCGCTCCTTCAGCGTGGCGCCCATCTTCGCGCCGATGCTGCCCGGCTGGCTGGTGCCGGTGAGGTCGCCCTTGACGTCGGCCATGAACACCGGTACGCCGATCGACGAGAGCTTCTCGGCGATGGTCTGGAGGGTGACGGTCTTGCCGGTGCCGGTGGCGCCGGTGATCAGCCCGTGTCGGTTGGTCAGCCCCGGCAGCAAGCTGCAGTCGATGCTGCCGTGGCGGGCGATGAGAAGAGGGTCGGCCATGGGAGTTTCCGGTCGTTCGAAGGGGCTCAGTCTATCGAAGCCGGCCTCCTATAATCGCGACCCCATGCGAAGCTTCCTCCGGTCCCCCCGGGGATCTTTTGCTTACCCCTTGCGACAATTCCCACAAGCACCCCGGAGTTCTCCTTTGTCATCGACTGCCCAATCCCCCGTTCCCGCCGCTGGCGACGCCTCCGAACAGTCACCCCTCGAGAATGAATTGGCTGTCCTCCTGGTCGAGTCGCTCAACCTCGAGGTGGCGCCGGCCGACATCGTGCCGACGGCACCGCTGTACGGCGAAGGGCTCGGGCTCGATTCGATCGACATCCTGGAAGTCGCGCTGGAGGTGTCTCGCAAGTACGGCTTCCAGCTGCGCTCCGACGACGAGCGCAACCAGCAGATCTTCGAGTCGCTGCGCAGTCTGGCGGCGCATGTCGCGGCGCACCGCGGCACTTCCTGACCGATGTCGCGTTGGCGCATGGCGCTCCTGCTGCTGGCGGGTGTCGGCTATGCCTGTGTCTCGCACTGGATGATGCTCTACCACGCGGCCGAGCCCTGGGCCGTGGTGGTGCTGCTCGGACCGCTGTGGCTGACCGCGCTGGGTCTCGCAGGCAGCCGCTTCGGCAGCTGGGGGCTGTCGCTGGCCGGACTGGCCGGCGTGGCGGTGTTCGCGCTGGTGCTGCTTGGCGAGGCCGGCGATCCGAATCGACTCTACGTGCTGCAGCATGCCGGCATCAACGCGTTGCTGTGCGGCTGGTTCGGCGGCACGCTGCGCGGCGACCGGCTGTCGCTGATCGGCCAGTTCGCCCAGCGCGTGCATCCGCTGTCGCCGGCCATGCGCGTCTATACCGCCCAGGTCACATGGGTCTGGACACTCTATTTCGCCTTGATGGTGGTGGCCTCGATCGCGGTCTATGCCCGCTTCTCGTTCGCCGCCTGGTCGGTGCTGGCCAACCTGCTGACGCCGCTCATGGTGGCCGGCCTGTTCGTCGGCGAGTACCTGCTGCGCTATCGGCTGCATCCCGAATTCGAGCGCACCCGCCTGATCGATGCGGTGCGCGCCTTCTATGGTGCGTCGGCGGATCACACCGCGCGGCGCTGAATTGACGAATCCCTTGAGCCTCGAATCCTTCCTGCCGCTGCTGGCCCAACGCGATCTCGACCAGCCCCTCGCATGGCGTGCCGGAACACCGGTGAGCGCGCGCGAGTTCCTCGCCGACGTGGCGCGTTTCGCCCCTGAGCTGCTGCCCGGCGGCCCGGTCGTCAACCTGTGCGTCGACCGCTATGCCTTCGCGGTCGGGCTGGCGGCGGCCCTGGTGCGCGGCGAAGCGAGCCTGCTGCCCCCGGATGCGCGTCCCGACACGCTGGCGCGGCTGCACGAGGCGGGTGATCCGGCCTATGCGGTGATCGACGACCCGAAGCTCGAGACCCCGGGCCTGCCGCGCGTTCTGATCGAGGACCGTCCGCCCGTTGCCGGTGGGCCCGAGCCGTCTCTGCCGGCCATCGCTGCCGGCATGCACGCGGTGAGCCTGCTGACCTCGGGCTCGACCGGTGCGCCGCAGCCGCACGCCAAGACCTGGGGCACCCTGGTCGGCGACGTCAAGGCCGCGGTCGATCGGCTGGCCGCTCTGCTCGATCGGCCCACGCTGGCCGGCCTGACGCTGGTCGCCACGGTGCCGGTGCAGCACAGTTACGGGATCGAATCCTCGGTGCTGCTGGCGCTGCTGGGCGGCGCCGCCTTCGACAGCGGCCGGCCCTTCTTCCCCGCCGACGTGGCCGAGGCGCTGGCCTCGGTGCCGCAGCCGCGGGCGCTCGTGACCACGCCCTTCCATCTCAAGACGCTGTTGCTGTCGGGCATCGCGCTGCCGCCGGTGGACCTGATCCTGTCGGCCACCGCGCCGCTGTCGCCGCAGTTGGCGGCCCAGGCCGAGCAGGCCATGGGGGGCGTGCTGATCGAGATCTACGGCAGCACCGAATCGGGCCAGGTCGCCACCCGCCGGCCGACGCAGGGCGAGGTCTGGGAGACCTTCGGCGAGATCCGCGTGCATGCGGAGCATGACGCGGGCGGCGCCGAGCGCTTTGTCTTCTCGGGTGATTTCATCCCGGAACCGACGCCCATGGCCGACATTCTGGAACTGGTGGACGACCGGCGCTTTCGCCTGCTCGGCCGTGCCAACGACCTGATCCACGTCGCTGGGCGGCGCAGTTCGCTGGGCTACCTGAACCATCACCTCAACAGCATCCCCGGCGTCGAGGACGGCGCCTTCTGGCTGCCCGACGAGGTGGCCGACGGCGTCGTGCGGCCGGTGGCCTTCGTGGTGGCCCCCCAGCTGGATGCCCACGCCATCATCGCGGCGCTTCGCGAACGGGTCGAGGCGGTGTTCGTGCCGCGCCGCGTGGTTCACGTGGCGGCCTTCCCGCGCGAGGGCACGGGCAAGCTGACGGCGCGCGCGTTGCGCGAGTTCGCCTTGGCGCAGCTGGCTGCCGACGGCACGCCGGTGCAGGTCACGCGCGAGGTGCCGGCCGACCACCCGGCCTTTGCCGGCCACTTTCCCGGCCAGCCGCTGCTGCCGGGCGCGCTGCTGCTGTCGGAAGTGCTGGAAGCCGTGCGCGGCGTGCCGGCGCTGGCGGCGCGCATCGGCGCCGAGCCGACGCTGGCCGCGGCCAAGTTCCTGGCGCCCGTGCGCCCGGGCAGCAGCCTCGTGATCGACCTGCTGCCGGAGACCGGCGCCTCGCGCGGCCTGAAATTCGAGGTCCGCTGCGGCGACATGGTGGCGGTCAGTGGACGCTGGGTGCCTGGCGCGGGTTCATGAGGGCCGCTCCCAAGGCGAATACCGCGGTGCGAAGCACGGAGCTTGCCTCATGAGCCGAAGAGCCGACTGGTCGCGCGCGCCGGAGCGCAGCAACCTGCTGGCGCTGCGCATCATCTGTGCGATCGCGATCCTGTGCGGGCGGCCGCTGACGCGACTGATCCTGCACCCGATCTCGCTCTACTTCCTGTTGTTCTCGCCGACCCCGCGGCGACACATCAAGCGCTACCTGTTCCGGGCCATCGGCCCCAAGGCCGGCTGGGCCGACGGCTATCGACTGCTGCATGCCTTCGCCTCTACCGTGCTCGACCGGCTCTACTTCCTTCGCGGGCGGATGGACCTGTTCGACATCCGCGTTTACGGCAACACGCCGGTCGAGGTCGAGGTGAAAGCCGGCCGCGGCGCCTTCCTGCTCGGCGCGCACGTCGGCAGCTTCGAGGCGCTGGGGGCCTGCAAGCACCGCGCCCCCGATCCGGCCGACCTGCGGCCGGCGATGCTCATGTACCCCGACAACGCGCAGCAGATCAACGCCGTGCTGAATGCCATCAGCCTGCCCGAGCTTCGGCCGCACGTCATCGCCCTCGGCCGGCCGCACTCGATGCTGGCGCTGCGCGACTGGCTCGATGGCGGTGGCCTCGCGGGGCTGCTGGCCGACCGCACGCTGGCCGGGCCCGAAGAAGCGGGCCAGCAGCGCGGCAGCAGCATCGAGGTCTCCTTCCTAGGCCAGCCGGCGCTGTTCAACGACGGGCCTTTCCGGCTGGCCGCCTTGCTGCGACGCAAGGTCTTCTTCATGGCGGGCCTGTACGTGGGCGGCGCCCGCTACGATGTGCTGTTCGAGCCGCTGGCCGACTTCAGCGAGCGCGTGAGCGACCCCGCCGAGCGGGAACGGCGTATCCGCGCTGCGCTCGAAGCCTATGTGGCGCGGCTCGAGGCCCTGTGCCGCGCCTACCCGTACAACTGGTTCAACTTTCATGATTTCTGGCTCGAAGATCCGCATTGAACGCTGGGGCAGGGCGATGCTCGCGGCCCTGGCGCTGGGTGCCTTCCTCAATGCGTCCGCCTGGGCCTTCGACCTGCCTGAACTGATGGGCCTGCTGGCGCAGCAGAAGAGCGGCGAGGCGCGATTCACTGAACAGCGTTTCGTTCGCGGCCTCGAGGGCCCGCTGGACGCCAGCGGCGTGCTGAGCTTCACCGCTCCGGATCGGCTGATGCGCCGCACGCTGTCGCCGCGGCCGGAGACGATGAGCGTCGAAGGCAACACGCTGACCCTGTCGCGCAGCGGCCGCACCCGCACGCTGGCCCTGGACAGCATGCCCGAGCTGCTCGGCATGGTCGAAGCCCTGCGCGGCACCCTCAGCGGCAACGCCCAGGGCCTGCAGCGCTATTTCCGCAGCACGCTGTCGGGCTCCGCCGGCGGCTGGACCCTGGACCTGGAGCCGATCGACCCGCGCCTGGCAGCCCAGGTGCGCTCGATGCGCCTCAGCGGCCGCGGCGGCGAGGTGCTGGGGATCGACATGGAGTTCATCGGCGGCGATCGCTCGGTGATGCGCATCACGCCCGAACGCGGCGCCGGCGCTGCCGCCTCGACGTCCACCCGCTCCGCCCCGTGACCCGAGGCGCCGCCGCACCCGGTCGCCGCCGCGTTGCGCTGACCCTCGGCCTCTGGCTGCTGGCGCTGGCCGCCGGCATCGCGCTGATCGCCCGCACGCACTTCAGCGCCGACCTGTCGGCCTTTCTCCCGGCCAGCCCCGACGCGCGCCAGCAGGTGCTGATCGAGCAGCTCCAAAGCGGCATCGCCTCGCGCACGATCTTCATCGGCATCGAGGGCGGCCGCGATGCGGCGCAGCGCGCGGCGGTGTCGCGGGCGGTGGCCGGCGCGATGCGCCGGAGCAGGCTGTTCGACCTGGTCCAGAACGGTGACGCCAGCGACTGGAAGGACACCGGCCCCTGGGTCTTCGACCACCGCTATCTGTTGTCGCCCGAGCTGACCCCCGAGCGCTTCACCGCCAACGGCCTGCGCGACGCGATCGTCGACAGCCTGTCGATGCTCGGCACGCCGGCGGGCAATGCGCTCAAGCCGTTGCTGGAGCGCGATCCGACCG
Source organism: Variovorax sp. P1_H2 (assembly GCF_056405295.1). Lineage (NCBI taxonomy): Bacteria > Pseudomonadati > Pseudomonadota > Betaproteobacteria > Burkholderiales > Comamonadaceae > Variovorax > Variovorax sp. P1_H2. The sequence goes on from NZ_JBFUCJ010000038.1 coordinate 40,430, forward strand.
GCGAGACGCAGCGCATTGCCGAAGGCCTGATTCCGGCAAGCTCGCCGCGCAGCGAGGAGGGCGTCTGGGTGTCGCGCAGCACGCCGCGGGCGTTGATCCTGGCCACCAGCCACGCCGCGGGCAGCGACCTCGACGCCATCGCCCAGGCGATTGCAACGGTGCAAGGCGCCTTCGATGCCGCCACGCGCGACATGGCCGGCGCCGGCCCGAAGCTCGAGATGACCGGGGCCCCGGTGTTCTCGGTGCAGAGCCGCGACCAGATCAAGTCCGAGGCCATCCACCTGGCCGTGGTCGGCGGGATCGTGATGGGCGCCTTGCTGCTGCTGGCCTTCGCCTCGCCGCGGGCGCTGGTGATCGCGCTGCTGCCGGTGGCCACCGGCGTGGTCGGCGGCACGGCGGCGGTGAGCCTGGTCTTCGGCGAGGTCCACGGCCTGACGATGGGCTTCGGCAGCACGCTGATCGGMGAGACCGTCGACTACGCGATCTACTACCTGATCCAGGCGCGCGGCGCCGCCGTCGCCGGCACCGGCTGGCAGCGCTGGCGCGACATCCATTGGCCCACGGTGCGCCTCGGCCTGCTGACCTCGGTCTGCGGTTTCGCGGCCCTGGTGTTTTCGGGTTTCCCGGGACTGGCGCAGCTCGGCGTGTTCTCGATCGCGGGCCTGATCGCGGCGGCGCTGGTGGCGCGCCATGTGCTGCCCGTGCTGGCGCCGGATGGCGCCACTGGCATGGGTATGCGGCGCCAGATGGCGCTGCTGGCGGGCTTCCTGGTGCGCGGGCTGCCGCGCCTGCGCTGGCTGCTCTCGGGCCTCGGCGTGGCGGCGCTGGGCCTGGTGCTGTGGCAGGGCGGTTACCTGTGGCGCGCCGACCTGGGCGCGATGAGTCCGGTGCCCAAGGCGATGCAGGCGCTCGACGCCGAGCTGCGCGAGGACATCGGCGCCAGCGACGGCGGCACGCTGATCGTGGTCCGCGGCGCCGACGTCCAGGCCAGCCTGCGCAGCACCGAAGCGGCAGGCCAGCGCCTCGATGCATTGGTCGACAAGGGCGAACTGGCCGGCTTCGAGATCGTCACCCGCGTGCTGCCGAGCGAGGCGGCGCAGGCGGCGCGCATCGCGAGCCTGCCCGATGCCGCGACCCTGCGCGGCCGCCTCGTCGAAGCCACCCACGGCCTGCCGCTGCCGGCCTCGCGRCTGGAGCCCTTCATCGCCGATGTCCAGGCGGCCAAGACCCAGCCGGCGATCCGGCGCGCCGACCTGCAGGGAACGCCGCTGGACGCGGTGGTCGGCGCGCTGATGTTCGAGCGCGCCGGTGGCGGCTGGTCGACGCTGATCTCGCTGCATCCCGGGGCCGGCTTCGACCCCAAACGGCTGTCCGCAGCGCTCGACGGCCTGTCCGACGTCCAGGTGGTCAACGTCGGCGACGAGCTGTCCGGGCTCTACAAGCGCTATCTGCGCGAGGCTTTCATGCAGGTCATGCTGGGGGCCCTGGCGGTGGTGGTGCTGCTGGCCCTCTGGCTGCGATCGGGACGCCGCCTGCTGGCGGTCTGCCTGCCGCTGGTGGTGGCGGTGGTGCTCACGCTCGGCGGCATGGCGGCCCTGCAGGTGCCGCTCGGCATCCTGCATCTGGTCGGACTGCTGCTGATCGTGGCAGTCGGGTCGAATTACGCGCTGTTCTTCGACCAGCTGCGCGAAACCGGCCGCGCCGACGAGGACACGCTGGCTTCGCTGATGCTGGCCAATCTGACGACCGTGGTGTCCTTCACGTTGATCGCGATTTCCGACATCCCGGCCCTGTCCTCGATCGGCCGCGTGGTGGCGCCCGGCGCGCTGCTGGCACTGCTGCTGTCGGCGGCTTTCGCGCGTGCCCCGGCACCGGCCGGAGGAGGCCGTCGCTGATGGGAAAATCGGCACCATGACTTCCGTCGTTCCCGCCCTTCGTTCCGGCTCCTGGCCCTGGCCGCCGCTGGTGCGTGCCAGCGTCGGCTGGCACCTGCTGGCCCTCGCAGTCGCCTTGACCGTGCCCGGTGCCATCCCCTGGGCCATCGGCGCCGTGCTGCTGAACCACGTGCTGATCACCGCCGCCGGCCTGACGCCGCGCAGCAGCCTGCTGGGGCCGAACCTGACGCGGCTGCCGCCGGCCGCCGAGGCGCGGCGCGAGGTCGCGATCACGATCGACGACGGCCCCGATCCGGAGGTCACGCCGCAGGTGCTCGACCTGCTCGACGCGCACGGGCAGCGCGCCACCTTCTTCTGCATCGCCGAGCGCGTGGCCGCGCATCCGGCGCTGGCGCGCGAGATCGTGGCCCGCGGCCACAGCATCCAGAACCACACGGCACGGCATCGTCACAATTTCTCGCTGCTCGGGCCGCGCGGCTTCGAGGCCGAGATCTCGCGTGCCCAGCAATTGCTGTTCGACGTCACCGGCGAGCGGCCGAGTTGCTTCCGGGCACCGGCCGGGTTGCGCAACCCCTTCCTGGCGCCGGTGCTGCATCGGCTGGGCCTGTGCCTGGTCAGCTGGACGCGGCGCGGTTTCGACACCCGCGAGCGCAGCGCCGCCACCGTGCTGGCGCGACTCACGCAGGACCTGAGGGCCGGCGACATCCTGCTGCTGCACGACGGCCATGCCGCGCGAACGGACAACGGGCGCGCCGTGGTGCTGGAGGTTCTGCCGCCGCTGCTCGCGCGCCTACGGACCGACGGCCTGCGCGCCGTGACGCTGCCCGAGGCCCTGGCCGCATGACAGGCGCCGTGTCCACGGACGCCGCATGGCGCCAGATCCACGCGCACGCGACCGCGCCGTACCGCCAGGCCGGCAAGTTCGCCTGGCACTTCGCGCGCGGCAAGCTGGGGCGCGATCCGGTCTTTCGCGGACTGATCGAACGCGGCCTGATCGGTGTGCACCGGCGCCGCGTGGTCGACATCGGCTGCGGACAGGGGCTGTTCGCGAGTCTTCTGGCGACGCTCGAGACGATGCAGTCGCGGCCCGGCGCATGGCCCGCATCCTGGGCCGCGGCGCCGGCTTCCGTCCGCTACACCGGCATCGAGCTGATGCCGAAGGACGTGGCGCGCGCCCAGGCCTCGATCGGACACCTGCAGCCGGCGCCGGAGTTCCTCTGTGCCGACATGTGCAGGGCCGAGCTGCCGCCCAGCGACCTGGTCGTGATCCTCGACGTGCTTCACTACGTCGACCTCGACGCGCAAGAGGGCGTGCTGCGCCGCGTGCGCGAGGCCCTGCAGCCGGGTGGACGCCTGCTGCTGCGCGTCGGCGATGCCGCCAGCCGCCGCGGCTTCGCGATCAGCCAGTGGGTCGACCGCACGGTGACGCGGATTCGGGGCCATCGCGTGTCGCCGACCTGGGGCCGCCCGCTCGACGCCTGGATGGCGCTGCTGGAGCGCCTGGGATTCACAGTCCGCAGCATTCCGATGAGCGCGGGCACGCCCTTCGCCAACGTGCTGCTGGTGGCCGATATCAAGGAAGCCGAATGACCGCACCCCAGACCCTCGACCGCGCCGGCATCGCCCGGCGCATTCCCCACAGCGGCACCATGTGCCTGCTCGATCGGCTCGCCTCGTGGGACGAGCAGGCGATCCATTGCACGACCGCCACGCATGCGCATCCGGACAACCCGCTGCGCACCGCCTCGGGATTGATGTCGCCCAACCTGATCGAATATGCGGCGCAGGCGATGGCGCTGCATGGCGGCTTGCTGGCGCCGGAGGGCAGCGAGCCCTCGGCCGGTTTCCTGGCCAGCGCCCGCAACGTGCGGCTGAGCGTGGCGCGCATCGACGACATCGACGGCGAACTGCACGTGCATGCCCAGCGGCTCACGGGCGATGTGAGCCAGATCCTCTATCAATTCGCGGTCAGGGATGCCGCCGGCCGCGCCCTGGCCGAAGGCCGCGCCGTCGTCGTCCTGAACACCCCGCTCGCCATGGAAAGCAACGCATGAGTCTCATCGGAAAACGCGCCCTGATCACCGGCGCCAGCGGCGCCTTGGGCGCGGCGATTGCCCAGCGCCTGGCGCGCGACGGCGCCAGCGTGCTGCTGCACGCCAACTCGCGGCCCGAGTCGGTCGAGCAACTGGCCGCGACCATCGCTGCCGCCGGCGGCAAGGCCGAGTGCGTGGTCTTCGACCTGCGCAGCGACGAGGCCGCGCAGGCGGCCTGCCAGCGCCTGCTCGAGGGCGGGCCGGTGCAGGTCATCGTCAACAACGCCGGCGTGCACGACGACGCGGTGCTGCCGGGCATGCGGCCCGAGCAATGGCACAAGGTGATCGATGTCTCGCTCAACGGCTTCTTCCGCGTGACGCAGCCGTTGCTGCTGCCGATGCTGCGCACGCGCTGGGGGCGCATCCTGAACATCTCGTCGGTGGCGTCGTTGACGGGCAATCGCGGGCAGGTCAACTACGCGGCGGCCAAGGGGGGTCTCAACAGCGCGACCAAGGCGCTGTCGCTCGAAGTCGCGGCGCGCGGCGTGACCGTCAATGCGATCGCGCCGGGGATCATCGCTTCGCCGATGGCGGATGGGGTGTTCGACGCCGCGATGATCAATCAGATGGTGCCTGCGAAGCGCGCTGGGACGCCCGATGAAGTTGCGTCGCTGGCCGGGTTCCTGGCCAGTGACGAGGCGGCCTACATCACGGGGCAGGTGATTTCTATCAATGGCGGGATGATTTAGGCGGCTGTCCTCGGGGGACCGGCGCGCTCGGCACGCGGTACGGGCCAGCGGTGACGTCGGCCGGCCCAGGGCATACCGCCCGCCACCGACGCCCATGCCGTTCAGATCAACGCTGAAACGGCGGCGCCCGCCGCAGCTTGCGAAACACCAACCCAGGCAGCCGCAGCACGAACTCCACCATCAGCCGCGTGTGCATCCAGGTCAGCAGCAGGTTGTCGCGCCCGTAGCGAAAGTGCGAGACACCGCCTTCCTCGGCAGTGAGGTACTTCACCGGCGCATCGATGTTGACCGGCTTGACGCCGCGCCAGGCCAGGCGCACGACAGCCTCGGTGTCGAAGTCGAAGCGCCGCATCCACGGTTGCCGCGCCATGACCGCGATCAGGTCCGCCACCGGGTACACGCGGAAGCCGTAGAGCGAGTCGCCGATGCCCGCGAACAGCGTCTCGAGCTGGGTCCAGCCGTTGGAGACGCGTCGCCCACGCACCCGCAGCAGCGGCGCACTGGCATCGAAGACCGGGCGCCCGAGCACCATCGTCTCGGGCCGATCCTGCGAGGCTCGCATGAAGGCCGGGATCAAGTCCGCCGGGTGCTGGCCATCGGAATCCATCGTCAGCGCATGGGTGTAGCCGGCTTGCTGCGCCTCGCGCAGTCCGCGCAGCACCGCCGCACCCTTGCCCTGGTTGTGCGGCAGGAGCCAGACACGCAGGCCGGGGTCGTCCTCGGCCATCCGCTGCAGCCGCTCTCCGGTGCCGTCGGTGCTGCCGTCCACCACCACCCACACAGGATTCCATTGCGCGCGTGCCGCCTTGACCGTGGAGAACAGGCGTTCGCCCGTGTTGTAGCTCGGGATCAGGACAAGGTGGGTGCGCGAGACGTCTGGCATGCGGGCCGCGCTTCGGGGGCGCGCTGTTCCATGGATTGGCGGTAATAGAGTTCGATCTGCTGCAGCAGCGCGTTGCTGTCTTGCGACGGCGCGAAGCGCTGGCCCAGGCTCAGGCGGAACACGATCGGCAGCGGCGGCACGCGCCACAGGGGCCAGCCCTTGCCCAGGTACGGCGTATCGGTGTCGATGAAGACGGTCTGGATCGGTGCCTGGGCCAGCTTGGCGATCAGCGTGACGCCCGGCCTGAAGGTGTTCAGCGGCGGCGTCACGGTGCGCGTGCCCTCGGGGAAGATCACCAGCTGGCCGCCGCTGCGCAGGTCGTCGACCGCCAGCCGCACCATCGTGCGCGCCGAGTCGTTGCGGATGTAGCGCGCCAGCCGGGCGCCCGCGCCGAGGAAGATGTTGCGCATCAGGTCGGCCTTCATGATGCAGGCGCTGCGCGGCAGGCGCGCCACCAGCAGCAGGGCATCGAGCATGGTCGGATGGTTGGCGACGAAGATCAGCCCGCGCTCGTCGCGCAGGGCATCGAGGCAGTCGGCCTCGATGCGCATCATGCCGCTGAACGAGGCGGCGGCCCAGAAGACCCGGTAGGCGCGGGCGATCACGCTGCGGCCGAGTGCGCGGCCGGTGGCTTCCGGCAGCAGCGGATAGAGCAGCATTGCAAGAACGTTCCAGACCAGCGAGATGGCGCCGAGCAGCAGCAGCAGCGCGTACAGCGGCAGCGCGAACGGGATCGAGAGTCCCAGGCGAAGCAGCCGGTTCATGAAAGGCCCGGACCGTCAGGCGCGCAGTGCGCCGGGTGCGACCGAATGGGCCTCGATCTCCACCAGCAGGTCCTGGCGGCAGATGTCGGCTTCGAGGTAGACCGCATGGCTCACCGTGTGCGCTGCCGGGCCCAGCGCCTCTTCGAGGGCCTGCCGCACCCGGGGGGCGTCCGCGGCATGGCGCACGTAGACCACGCAGTCGAGCGCCGCCAGGTCGAAGCTGGCGCTGGTGCGCGCGTTGGCCGCCGCAATCACGGAGGCAAGGTTGCGCAGCGTCTCGTGTACCTGGGGCAGCAGTTCGCCCACATGCATGGTCTCGTGGCCGACGATGCTCGCCGTGCCCGAGATGAAGAGCGCGACATCGCCGCCGCCGATCTCGGCCAGTGCTGCGCGCGAGAAGGTCGGCGCCCGCGGCCCGTAGGCAGGCGGGTAGCGGTAGGCGGAGACCTGGCGCGGGTTCTCGACCGCGAGCGCAGCCGTATGGCCGGCCAGGAAGCGGATGCTCAGCGCGCCCTGGTGGATGCCGAGGGCGCAGGCGGCCGGGGCGCCGTCGAAGGCGGACTGCCCGGCATCGACGAAGGCCTGCTGCCGGCCGGTGTTGAACTGCCGGTAGCGCTCCATGCCGCCGCCATCGCCGTTGATCTGCGGCAGGTAGTTCCAGATCCGAAGCAGATGGCTGCAGCCGGTTTCATCCAGCGCAGCGAACAGATCGCGGTAAGCGCGCTCCGCCAGCGCAGCGACGCCGGTCCGCTCGACGCTCTCGTCGAGGTCGATGGCGCCGAGCGTCCAGTGGCCGTCGCTGCGCCAGCGCACCACGCCGGTGGTGCCCGACTCGACGTGCTCGCCGGCATGCCAGACATCGGCCATCGCGGCGCCGCCGGTCAGTACGCGTGCGTTCACGGTCGGCATCCAGGCCAGGCCATGGGGCGTGCCGTAGCCGAGCGCACCGAAAGGGGCAACGGCGCCGGCCGCGAGGGCCAGGCTGTCGGTCAGGCTGAGGCGCTGCACGCGCAGCGGCGGTGCGCCAAGAGGGATTCGTGCGGTCATTGGGCCTCGACGGTGTTTTCGCCGGCGAGCGGCCCGAGATCTCGGATGTTGCGCCGCCGCCGCTGCCAGGCATGGCAGGTCGGGTGCGGGTGGGTGGCACCCCCGCCGATCACGAGCACGTCGCAAGTTTCCCTCGCGGGCAGAGCGGATTCGGGAATCGTCGGGGGATTGTTCATGCGCGTGGGCTGGGAAATGGGTCGCGCAGGAGGCGCATCAAGCGGGGATTATCCCAAAAAGGCATCGGCGCTCCTGTCGGACGGACCCGGCAGTTGCGCCCGCCGGACAGTAAACTCGCTGCCTGGATTGAAAACACAATATTGCGAGAGATAGAGCCATGGCCGGACATAGCAAATGGGCGAACATTCAGCACCGGAAGGGCCGTCAGGACGAAAAGCGCGGCAAGCTCTGGACCCGCGCCATCCGTGAAATCATGGTCGCCGCGCGCACCGGCGGCGGCGACCTGGGCGCCAATCCGCGGCTGCGGCTGGCGGTCGAGAAAGCCAAGGCGGTCAACCTGCCGATCGACACCATCAAGCGCAACATCGACAAGGCCACCGGCAACCTCGAAGGCGTCAACTACGAGGAGATCCGCTACGAGGGCTACGGCATCGGAGGCGCCGCCATCATCGTCGACACCATGACCGACAACCGCGTGCGCACCGTCGCCGAAGTGCGCCATGCCTTTTCCAAGCATGGCGGCAACATGGGCACCGAAGGCTCGGTGGCCTTCCAGTTCAAGCATTGCGGCCAGTTCGTCTTCGGGCCCGGCACCAGCGAGGACAAGGTCATGGAAGTGGCGCTCGAGGCCGGTGCCGAGGACGTCGTCGCCGACGACGACGGCGCGATCGAGGTGCTGACCGCGGTCGCTGATTTCGAGGCCGTCAAGAACGCCCTCGAGGCCGCGGGCCTCAAGCCCGAGGTGGCCGAGGTCACGATGCGGGCCGAGAACACCATCGAGCTCGCGGGCGAAGAAGCCGCCCGCATGCAGAAGCTGCTCGACGTCCTGGAAGACCTGGACGACGTGCAGGACGTCTATCACAACGCCGCGTTGTCCGAATGACGGCCCGGCGAACGAAAGCCCGCGAATGAAGGTACTGGTGATTGGGGGCGGCGGCCGAGAGCACGCACTGGCGTGGCGTCTGGCGCAGTCCGACCGCGTCAGCCGGGTCTGCGTGGCGCCGGGCAACGGCGGCACGCGTTCCGACGCGCGCTACGAATGCGTGGACATCACGGCGCCGGCCGAGCTCCGGGCCTGGGCCCAGAAGGAAAAAATCGGCTTGACCGTGGTCGGCCCCGAGGCGCCGCTGGCGGCCGGCGTGGTCGACGAGTTCCGCGCCCACGGCCTGCGCATCTTCGGGCCGACCCAGGCCGCGGCGCAGCTCGAAAGCTCCAAGGCCTTCTCGAAGGCCTTCATGAAGCGCCACGCGATTCCGACCGCCGAATACGAGGCCTTCACCGACGCCGCGGCGGCCCATGCCTACGTCGACGTCAAGGGCGCGCCGATCGTGGTCAAGGCCGACGGGCTGGCGGCCGGCAAGGGCGTGGTGGTCGCCACCACGCTGGCCGAGGCGCACGAGGCGATCRACTTCATGCTGCTCGACAACAAGTTCGGCGTCTCGCACAACGAGGGCGGCGCGCGGGTCGTGATCGAGGAGTTCCTCACGGGCGAGGAGGCCAGCTTCATCGTGCTGTGCGACGGCAAGAACGTCACGGCGCTCGCCACCAGCCAGGACCACAAGCGCCTGCTGGACGGCGACGAGGGACCCAACACCGGTGGCATGGGCGCTTACTCGCCGGCGCCGGTTGTCACGGCCGAGGTCCATGCGCGGGCGATGCGCGAGATCATCCTGCCGACCATCCGCGGCATGGAGAAGGATGGCATTCCCTACACCGGCTTCCTCTACGCCGGCCTCATGATCGACGCCAAGGGCCATCCGAAGACGCTGGAGTTCAACTGCCGCATGGGCGACCCGGAGACGCAGCCGATCATGCTGCGCCTCAAGTCCGACCTGTTCGAAGTCTTCTGGCACGCGACCGACGGCACGCTCGACCAGGTCGAGCTCGAGTGGGACCGCCGTGTCGCGCTCGGCGTCGTGATGGCCGCCCACGGCTATCCGCTGGCGCCGCGCAAGGGCGACCGCATCAGCGGCATTCCGCCCGAGGCGCCCGACGCCGTGGTGTTCCATGCGGGCACCACGCTCGATGGCGGCGAGCTCACCACCAGCGGCGGTCGCGTGCTGTGCGTCACGGTGCTGGCCGACAGCGTCAAGCTGGCGCAGCAGCGCGCCTACGCGGTGGCGGCGCGCATCCAGTTCGACGGCGCCCAGTACCGCAAGGACATCGGGCACCGCGCGGTCCACGCACGCGGCCCCCAGGCCTGATGCCAGGCAGCGCAGACACCGGTGAGGCCCGTCCGGAAGCGGTGGCGGCCTACCTGCGCGGCCTGCAGCAGCGCATCGTCGAAGCGATCGAGGCGGCCGATGGCGGCCGCTGCGTTCGCGACCCCTGGCAGAAGGAAGCCGGCGAGCCGCTGCAGGGCAGCGGCCTGACCTGCATCCTCGAGGGCGGCGCGCTGTTCGAGCGGGCCGGTTGCGGTTTCTCGCAGGTGCGCGGGCCGCGCCTGCCGCCCTCGGCGACCCAGCACCGGCCCGAACTCGCCGGCGCACCGTTCGAGGCGATGGGCGTGTCGCTGGTCTTCCATCCGCGCAATCCCTACGTGCCGATCGTCCACATGAACGTCCGCATGCTGGCCGCGCTGCCGAAGGATTCCGCGCCGGTCTGCTGGTTCGGCGGCGGCATGGACCTGACGCCGTGCTACGGCTTCGAGGAAGACGCGGTGCATTTCCATCGCGGCTGCCGCGATGCGCTGGCGCCTTTCGGCGATGACAAGTACCCGCGCTTCAAGACCTGGTGCGACGACTACTTCACCTTGAAGCATCGCAACGAGCAGCGCGGTGTCGGCGGCATCTTCTTCGACGATTTTTCCGAGGGAGGCTTCGAACAGAGCTTCGCGCTGCTGCGCTCGGTCGGCGATGCCTTCCTGCCGGCCTACCTGCCGATCGTCGAGCGGCGCCGCGACATGCCGTATGGCGAGCGCGAGCGCGCCTTCCAGCTCTACCGGCGTGGCCGCTATGTCGAGTTCAACCTGGTCTGGGACCGCGGCACGCACTTCGGCTTGCAGTCGCGCGGACGCACCGAATCGATCCTGCTGTCGATGCCGCCGCTGGCCAGCTGGGCCTATCGCCAGGAGCCCGAGCCGGGCAGCCCCGAGGCGTCGCTGTACAGCGACTTCATCATCCGGCGCGAATGGCTCTGAGTCCACCGCGCGTCGGTGTCTTCGGCGGGGCCTTCGATCCACCGCACGACGCGCACGTGGCCCTGGTGCGGGCGGCGCTGGCGCAGCTGGGCCTGGCCGAGCTGCGCATCTTTCCGACCGGGCAGGCGTGGCACAAGGAACGTACGCTCAGCGCTGCCGACGACCGTCTCGCCATGGCGCGACTGGCTTTCGACGGCATCCCCGGCGTGATGGTCGACGCCCGCGAGATCCTGCGTCCCGGCCCGACCTACACGCTGGACACGCTGCGGGAACTGCAGCAGGACCTGCCCGGCGCTCAACTGGTTCTGATCGTGGGGGCCGACCAGGCCTTGTCGCTGCCGCGCTGGCACGGTTTCGAGGCGATTCTCGCGACCGCTATAATTTCGGTAGCAAATCGCGCAACTGCCACGGGCCCCTCCGGCCCATTCGATCCCGGAATGCTGGCACCCCTGCCGTCCGGCGCGCGATTCGAGCAACTCCAAATCCAGCCGATGGACACCAGCGCGACCGATATCCGGGCGCGCGCTGCGCGTGGCGAGGACCTCCGTGGTCTGGTTCCGACGGCGGTTGCACGCTATATTGACAGACACCACCTCTACCGACCCGCCTGATGACCACTGAAGCCGCCGCAAAAAAAGACATCCAGAAACTCCAGAGGGCCATCGTCGACGGGCTCGAGGACGTCAAGGCGCAGGACATCCAGGTTTTCGACACCGAACATCTCTCGCCCCTGTTCGAACGCGTGATCGTCGCTTCGGGCACCTCCAACCGCCAGACCAAGGCGCTGGCCTCCAGCGTGCGCGATGCGGTGCGCGATGCCGGCTTCCACAAGCCGCGGGTGGAGGGTGAGGCCAACGGCGAGTGGATCATCGTCGACTGCGGTGCGGCCGTGGCGCACATCATGCAGCCTGCCATCCGCCGCTACTATCACCTCGAGGAGATCTGGGGCGACAAGCCGGTGCGCACCAGGCTCGGCGCCGCCAAGCCGGTGGCCGCTGTCCAGGCCAGCGAAGAGAAAGCGCCTGCCGCCAAGAAGGCGCCCACCTCGCTGCGCCGCTCCAGCGCCGCCAAGACCGCGATCCGCTCCGCCGAGCAGGCCGCCAAGCTCGAGAAGCAGAAGCCCGCGGCCAAGAAGATCGCGGCGCGCAAGACCGCCGGGGCCAAGACGCCGGTGAAGACCGTGGTGGTCAACAAGGCGCCGGCCAAGAAGGCGGCCGCGAAGAAGGCCGCTCCCGCAGCGAAGAAGGCCGCACGCAAGACGACCTCGTCGAGGTCATGAAGCTGCTGGTGGTCGCGGTCGGGCAACGCATGCCCGACTGGGCGCAGACCGCCTGGGACGACTACGCCAAGCGCTTCCCGCCCGAACTCAAGCTCGAACTGCGCGCGGTCAAGACCGAGCCGCGCGGCTCCAAGACCCTCGAAACGCTGTATGCCGCCGAGCGGGAGCGCATCGAGGCGGCGATCGCCAAGGGCATGCGCATCGTCGTCCTCGACGAGCGCGGCACGGCGCTGACCACCAAGGCGCTGGCTGCGCGCCTGCAGGCCTGGCAAGGCGAGGGCGATGACGTCGCGCTGGTGATCGGCGGGCCCGACGGGCTCGATCCCGCGTTCAAGGCCGTTGCGCACGAGCGCATCCGGCTGTCCGACCTGACCCTGCCGCATGCGATGGCGCGCGTGCTGCTCGTCGAGCAGCTGTACCGCGCGTGGTCGGTCAATGCCGGCCATCCGTACCACCGCGAATGAGCGCCGCCCGGCCGCCCGAAGGCGCTCGCACCGCAGTGCGCAGCACGGAGGTTGCCTTATGAGCGCCGCCCGGCCGCCCGAAGGCGCTCGCACCGCAGTGCGAAGCACGAAGGTACTCCCGTGAGCGCCGATTTCCGTTTCATCTACCTCGCATCGCAGAGTCCGCGCCGCGCCCAGCTGCTCGGGCAACTCGGTGTGTCGCATGAACTGCTGCTGGCCATGGCCGACGAGGACACCGAGTCGCTCGAGGCCGTGCAGCACGGCGAATCGCCCACCGCCTACGTGCAGCGCGTCACGGCCTTGAAGCTCGATGCCGCCGTGTTGCGGCGCGAGCGCCGCGGCCTGTTGGCGGCTCCGATCCTGTGTGCCGACACCACCGTGGCGATCGGCCGCACGATCCTCGGCAAGCCGGAGGACGGCGCCGATGCCGAGCGCATGCTGGCGCTGCTGGCGGGCCGCACGCACCGTGTGATGACCGCCATCGCATTGCAGCATGGCGACCGGCGGCTGGCCGCGCTGAACGTCTCGCACGTCCGCTTCGCGGCGATCGGCCCGGCGCAGATCGCTGCCTATGTCGCCGGCGGCGAACCCCTCGGCAAGGCCGGGGCCTATGCCATCCAGGGCCGTGCCGCGGCCTTCATCGAACACATCAGCGGCTCGCATTCGGGCATCATGGGACTCCCGATGTTCGAGACTGCGGCGTTGCTGCGCCAGGCCGGCTTCGAGATCTAGAGCAACATGCAAGACATCCTGATCAACTGGTCCCCCCAAGAGACCCGCGTCGCGCTGGTCGAGCACGGCGCCGTGCAGGAACTCCATGTGGAGCGCACGCTGGAACGCGGGCTGGTCGGCAACGTCTACCTGGGCAAGGTGTCGCGCGTGCTGCCGGGCATGCAGTCGGCCTTCATCGACATCGGCCTCGACCGCACGGCTTTCCTGCACGTGGCCGACATCGTGGCGCCTTTCACGCCGGGTTCGCGGCCGAGCACGCAGGCGCCCGAGCGCGACCATCGCAACGGCGGCGCCATGGTGCCGATCGAGAAGCAGGTGTTCGAGGGCCAGTCGCTGCTGGTGCAGGTCATCAAGGACCCGATCGGCACCAAGGGCGCTCGGCTGTCGACCCAGATC
>NZ_JBFUCJ010000039.1:0-51790 GCF_056405295.1 Variovorax sp. P1_H2
AGCCTGCGCAGGCAGGCTCGGAGCCGCGGCATTCAGCCCCCTCGGGGGGCAGCGAATACACGAAATGATGAGCGTGGGGGTTCATGGTCTTCCTCAGGCCGGCTGCGAGCTGGCTTCCTGGCCGCCGAGATAGGCTTCGATCACCTTGTCGTCCGACTGCACCGCGGCCGGCTCGCCCTCGGCGATCTTCTGCCCGAAGTCGAGCACCGACACCGTGTCGCACATGCTCATCACGACGTCCATGTGGTGCTCGATCAGGATCACGGTCACGCCGTGCTCGCGGATCTTGCGGATGATCGCGATCAGTTCCTTGATGTCCGGGGCCGTGAGGCCGGCCGCGGGCTCATCGAGCAGCAGCAGCTGCGGGTCGAGCGCCAGCGCGCGCGCGATCTCCAGCAGGCGCTGCTTGCCGTACGGCAGGTTGCGCGCCTCTTCGGCCGCGAACGCCTCCAAGCCGACGAACTTCAGCAAACCAAGCGCCCGGTTGGCGGCGGCCGTGTCCTCGCGCTTGTAGCGCGGCGTGTGCAGCGCGACGTCGAGCAGGTTGCTGCGGAAGCTGTGGTGCAGGCCAACCTGCACGTTCTGCTGCGCCGACATCTCGCCGAACAGCTGCACGTTCTGGAAGGTGCGCGCAATGCCCGACAGCGCGATGTCCGCCGAGGTCCGCCCGACCAGCGAACGGCCGCCGAAGCTGATGGCGCCCGCCGTCGGCACGTAGATGCCGGTCAGCACGTTCATCATGGTGCTCTTGCCGGAGCCGTTGGGTCCGATCAGGCCATGGATCGTGCCGCGCTTGACCATGAGATCGACGTTGTTGAGCGCCTTCAGGCCGCCGAACTGCATCAGCACGCCCGCGGCCTGCAGCAGCTCGGGCTGGCCGCCGGCCATCGCCGCGACCGACACCGCGTCGGCCGGCGCCACGCCCGCCCCGACCGCCTCCTGCAGCGCCTTCGGCCGCCGCAGGTTCAGCGCATTGCGCACGAAGCCGACGATGCCGTCCTGCAGGTAGTAGACGACGAACAGCATGATCACGCCGAAGATCGAGAGCCGCCAGTCGGTCATGGTCTGGAGCCAGAACGACAGGCCCGCGAGCGCGATGCTGCCGACCACCGGGATCGCCATCTGCTTGGGCGTCACGCGCTTTTTCTGTACGCCGACCACGGCCACGATCATCACCAGCACCGCCAAGGCCACCGACACGTAGCGGAACAGCTCGACGTCGTCGAGCAGCTTGGGCAGCAGCACGATGATGGTGGCGCCCAGCATCGCGCCGATGCGGCTCTTGCGCCCGCCCATGATCACCGCCAGCAGGAACAGCACCGTGAGCTCGAAGTTGTAGGTATTGGGCGAGATGTACTGCTCCGAATAGGCGTACAGGCTGCCCGCCAGCCCGGCGAAGCCGGCGCTGATCACGAAGGCGTAGACCTTGTAGCGGTACACCGACACGCCCATGCAGTCCGACGCCACCGGGCTGCCGCGCAGCGCCTCGAAGGCGCGCCCCAGGTGCGAGCGCAGGATGCGGTGCACCACGATCAGCGACAGCACCAGCATCACCACCACCAGCCAGTAGAACTCGCGCTCGTCGAGCTTGTGGCCGAACAGCGGCGGCTTCGTGAGCTTGATGCCCATCGGCCCTTCGGTCAGGAAGCCCATCTCGTTGATGAGGATCTGGATGATGGTGCCGAAGGCCAACGTGACCATGGCGAGGTAAGGCCCGGTCACGCGCAGCGCCGGCAGCGCCAGCAGCGCGCCGAACAGCGCCGTGACGCCGATCGAGGCGATCAACGCCACCATCAGCGGCGCGCCGAGCTTGTAGACCAGTACGCCCGCGGTGTAGGCGCCGACGCCGAACAGACCCGCATGGCCGAGCGAGACCTGGCCGGTGTAGCCGACCACGATGTCCAGCCCGAACAGCAGGATCGCGTAGATCATGATGGTCTCGAGCAGGTGGATGTAGTACGGGTTGTCGATGCCGATCGGGAACAGCAGGAGCGCTGCAAGACCGACGATGGCGAGAAGGAAGCGTCCGATTCTTGTATTCATTTGCGCGTCAAACTTTCTTGATCGCGGTCTTGCCGAACAGGCCCGCCGGGCGCACCGCCAACACGATCAGCAGCAGCACCAGGCCGGGCACGTCCTTGTAGCCGGTGCTCAGGTAGAAGCCGGTGGTGGTCTCGGCGATGCCGAGGATGATGCCGCCGAGGATGATCCCCATGCCGCTGGTCAGCCCGCCGATGATCGCCACCGCGAAGGCCTTGAGGCCCAGCACCGCGCCCATGGTGGCGCCGGTCAGCGTCAGCGGCGCGATCAGCACGCCCGCAAAGGCCGCGGTCAGCGAGGACAGCGCATACGAGAAGGTGATCACCAGCCCGGTGTTGATGCCCATCAGCTTGGCGGCGTCGCGGTCGTTGAAGGTCGCGACCACGGCCTTGCCGTAGATCGAGCGGCGGTTGAACAGCTCGACCGCCAGCATCATCAGGATGGCGCCGACCACCACCAGGATCTCCATCGGCAGCACGTTGGCATTGAGGAACTTGATCGGCGCTTCGGGCAGCGGCGACGGGAACTTGAGGTCGTCGCGGCCCCAGACGTTCTCGGCCACGTTCTTGAAGATGATGCCGAGCGCGATGGTCGACATGATCCAGCCGAATTCCGACTTGATCTTGATGGCCGGACGGACGCCGATGCGCTCGACCACGGCGCCCTGCACGGCGCCGAACAGGCACACCAGCGGAATCATGAGCCAGTAGTTGACGCCCAGCGTGACCAGTGTCAGGCCGACCAGGGCGCCGAGCATCAGCGCATCCCCCTGGCCGAAGTTGAGGGTGTCGGAGGTGGCGAAGGTGAGCTGATAGCCGAAGGCGATGACGGYGTAGATCATGCCCAGCGCGATGCCGCTGAAGATGAGTTGGGTCAGGATTTGCATGACGGCTTTCGCAAGGCGTGGGCACGAAAAGGCGCCGCCACGGGCCTGACCCGAGGCGGCGCCGGTACGCGGGCTTTCTACTGCTTCAGCAGCGCGTCGTTGGCGGCCTGGTCCTTGATGCGAACCTGCGATGCCGTCTTCACGTCGTCGGAATTGGCATAGACCACCCGGCCGCCCTTGACTTCGCCGAACACCGGGATGTTGGCGGTGATGGCGTCGTGGTCGGCCTTGGAGAAGGGCTTGGTGTAGGTCGTCACCACGCCCGGGACCGGGGTCTGGAGATCTTCCAGCGCGGCCTTGAGCTTCGGCCCCTCGGTGCTGTTGGCCTGCTTGATCGCGGCGGCCAGCAGGTAGATGGAGTCGTAGCCCTGCGCCGCCGACACCGGCGAATCGATGCGGTCGTTCTTGGGCTTGAAGGTCTTGAGGTAGCTCGCGATGAACTCCTTGCGCTTCGGCGTCGTGCCTTCCTGGATGAAGGTCTGCGGCATGCGCGCACCGTCGCCGCCGGGGCCGGCGTTGTCGATGAAGTTGGCCATCGACAGCGTCCAGCTGCCGATCATCGGCACCTTCCAGCCCAGCTTGGTCATGCCGTTGGCGATCTGCGCCAGCTCGGGGCCGATGCCGTAGGTCAGCACCACCTCGGCGCCGGCCTCCTTGGCCTTCAGCAGCTGGGCGGTCATGTCGACGTCCTTGATGTTGAACTTCTCGACCGCCACCGGCGTGATGCCCTTGGCCTTGAGCGCCTTCTCGAGGTCTTCGCGGCCGAGCTGGCCGTAGTTGGTGGAGTCGGCCAGGATCGCGACCTTCTTGTAGCCGCGGCGGGTGACCGCCTCCTGGACGATCATCGGCGCCTGGATGCTGTCGTGAGCGGCGTTGCGGAAGACGTAGTTGTCGGGTTCCTTGTCGAACTGGTGCGTGACGATCGAGCCGGTCGCGACGTTGTTCAGCACCGGGATCTTGGCTTCCTGGAAGAAGCGCTGCGAAGCCAGGGCCACGCCGGTGTTGATGTAGCCGACCACGGCCACGACCTTTTCCTTGTTGATGAACTCCTGGGCGATCTGTACGCCGCGCTCGTTCTTGGCCTCGTCGTCGCGTTCGACCAGCTGGATCTGGCGGCCCAGCACGCCGCCGCTCTTGTTGATTTCCTCGGTCGCCAGGCGGACGCCGTCGCGCATGCTGACGCCCATGGACGACGAACCGCCGGTGAACGGTCCGTCGACGCCGATCTTGATCGGGTCGGCGGCCAGCGCCGCGGCAGAAAACGCGATGGCGCTGACCACGGCGAGAATCTTGAATCGCGATTGCATCGGTCGGAATCTCCAAATATTTTGTTGCGGGAATTGCACCTTCGAACATAACGACGGGAACCGGTTTCGAAGAGAGTGACAACCCTAAAACCGCCTCCGGGGAATCCCCGATTCCGCGCTACGGAGCGTCCGGCGCCGCCGGCGGTTCTTCCTCGCGCCGTCCCGACCCCTTCTTGCGCGCCCGGGCCGCTTTCTTCGCACTGCGTTCGGCGTCGATCAACTGTCCCGCGGCGAGCCATTGCGCGAACTCCTCGGGTGTTTCCAGCGTGATGCGGCCGATGTTGCCGCTGCGAAATTCGTTCATCGCGATCTCGGCCGCCTTCTGCAGGTTGACCCGGCCCTTTCCGAGCAGCGCGCCGCGCTTGCGGCCGATGGCTTCGAGCACTTCCTCGTCGCTCAGCGCGCCGATCGGATCGATCTTGAAGCGCGCCTCGACCAGGCCCGCGTAGTGCCCCTTCAGGGTGGCGAGCAATTCGAGCGCCACCTCTTCCTCATCGAAGGCATTGCGCCCGATGGCCCCGCTGGCCGCCAGGTTGTAGCCGCTCTTGGCGACGATGATGCGCGGCCACAGCATGCCGGGCGTGTCCCAGAGGTAGAAGTCGTCGGCCAGCGTGATGCGCTGCTCGAGCTTGGTGATGCCGGCCTCGTCCCCGGTCTTGGCCTTGCGGCTGCCGGTCAGCGTGTTGATCAGCGTCGACTTGCCGACATTGGGGATGCCGCAGATCAGCACCCGCATCGGCTTGGCCATGCCGCCGCGCGAGGGCGCCAGCGCATGGCAGGCATCGATGAGCTGCCGCGCCGGCGTGGTCTGGCTGGCGTCCAGTCCGATCGCCCGCGTGTCCGGCTGGGCGTTGTAGTGGGCCAGCCAGAGCGCCGTGCGGGCCGGGTCGGCCAGGTCCTGCTTGTTGAGCACCTTGAGCCCCGGCTTGTGGCCGGTGAGCTCGGCCAGCATCGGGTTGGCGCTGGAGCCGGGCAGCCGGGCGTCGAGCAGCTCGATGACGACATCGATGTCCTTGATCCGCTCGGCAATGGCCTTCTGGGTCAGGTGCATGTGACCGGGGAACCACTGGATGGCCATCGGGAGTTCTTTCTCTATCTACAGGTTCGACCCGCGATTGTCGCCGGCCCGTGCGCGTGCCCGTCCGGCCCTCGGGCGCAATGTCCAAATGCTTACGCACAGCCGCCCGGCTTGGGCGCACAGTAAGGGCTTGCAGAAAGGACGAACCGCTATGCAGATCCAGGTCAACACCGGCAACGGCATCGAGAACAAGGACGCGCTGGAGCGCTGGGCGGACGGCGAGATGCGGCAGGCCCTGGCCCGCTTCGCAGCCGACGTGACGCGCGTCGAGATCCACCTGAGCGACGAAAACCACACCGCCAGCGGCGGCGGCGACAAGCGCTGCACCATGGAAGCGCGCCTCGCCGGCCACCAGCCCCTGGCGGTCAGCCACCATGCGGCCAACCTCGACGAAGCCTTCCGCGGTGCCGCCGACAAGCTCAAGCGCTCGCTCGACAACACCCTGGGCCGGCTCTACGGCCGCCGTGACCGCGAATCGATCCGCAAGGACGGCGACGCCGAGGTCGAGGAGTGAACGGCCGGGCCGAATGGGC
The DNA here is from genome assembly GCF_056405295.1 of Variovorax sp. P1_H2. Taxonomy (NCBI): domain Bacteria; kingdom Pseudomonadati; phylum Pseudomonadota; class Betaproteobacteria; order Burkholderiales; family Comamonadaceae; genus Variovorax; species Variovorax sp. P1_H2. The sequence continues at coordinate 5,845 of NZ_JBFUCJ010000039.1, forward strand.
AGCCGCAGGGCGGCGTGCCGTCGTTCACGGGGTGCGACGTCTCAGTGCTCCACCACGTGATCGCGTGACCCGCGACGCATGAAACCGGCGCAGTTCGATACCAGGGATACCGCGGAACCGGCTTTGCCGGGCCGCCGGTATCGCCCCCCTTCAGGGGGGAGGCGCCGCAGGCGCTTCGGGGGGTGTTTCATTTCAGTGCTTGCCGGCGTTCGCCAACGCCTTGCCGACCTCGTTGCTGCCCTGGGCGGCGCCGCTCTGCGGCACGATCTCGCCCGCACGGTCGCTGACCTCGGCCAGCCGCGCGGCGAGTTGTTCGGGCGCATCGCTGCCGAGGCCGATCCAGCTGCCGTTCGTCAGCGTCACGTGGGCGGCCTCGAAGCTGCCGGCGCCGGCGCAGAGGATGGTGCGGTTCGGCGCGTCCTGCGCCGCCAGCACCAGCATCGCGGGCACCACGGCCTCGGGTTTCAGCGCCTCGAGCACGGCCTCGGGCATCAGGTCCTCGGTCATGCGGGTGGCGGCGGTCGGCGCCAGGCAGTTGACGCGGATGTCGTTCTTGGCGCCCTCGATGCTCAGCGTCTGCATGAGCCCCACCAGCGCCATCTTGGCGGCGCCGTAGTTGCTCTGGCCGAAGTTGCCGTACAGGCCCGAGGACGAGGTGGTCATCACGATGCGGCCGTACTTCTGCTCGTTCATGAGGGCCCAGACCGCCTTGGTGCAATGCACGGCGCCCATCAGGTGGACGTCCATCACCAGCCGGAAGTCGGCCAGTTCCATCTTGGCGAAGCTCTTGTCGCGCAGGATGCCGGCGTTGTTGACCAGGATGTCGACCCGGCCCCAGGTATCGACGGCCTGGATCACCATCGCCTGCACGGCCGCGAAGTCGGTCACCGAGGCGCCGTTGGCGATCGCCTGGCCGCCGGCGGCCCGGATCTCGTCGACCACCGCCTGGGCGGCGCTGACCGAGCCGCCTGAACCGTCGCGGGCACCGCCGAGATCGTTGACCACCACCTTGGCGCCGCGCGCCGCCAAAGCCAGTGCGTGCTGGCGACCGAGGCCGCCGCCGGCGCCGGTGACGATGGCCACGCGGCCCTTGAAGTCGATGCTGCTCATGCTTTCAGTGCTTTCGTAGGAGTCGTTGACGCGACGCGTTTTACCCCAGAAAGCGGCCGGCCCAGGACGGCGCGGCGGGCAGTTCAGTCGTTTCGGCGACTCGGGCAGCGGCCTGCCCGGTGCTTGCGCTCAGAGGGCGGCGCGCTGGCTCACCGGCTCGGCGGAGGCCTCGGCCCAGTGGTTCTTGAAGCCCAGGCGGGCCGGCGACACGTACTGCTCGCGGTAGATCTCGAACGGCATGCTGTCGCTGGCTTCGATGCGTTTCTGGGCGTCGACGGAGGTCTGCGTCATGCGCTCGAACTCGGCCCGCCTGGCGTCCGGGAAAGGCAGCGCGAGCAGCGCCAGGCGCGTCTGCTCGGAGCGTTCGCGCACGAAGCCGACGAAGGAATCGTTGTGCGCCTTCATGGCCTCCAGCACGCGGGCCGAGGGCAGCACGGCCGGGTCGCGCAGCGCCGCGGCGGCCGCCCGCACCGCCTCGGCGTGCTGCGTGCCGCCGTGCGCCGCATCGAGCGCGGCAGCGATCGGCGCGAACTGCTCCAGCAGCTCCGAGCCCCAGTCGGTCAGCGTGGCCTCGCGGCCGCCGCGGCGCAGCCGCAGGCCGGGCTCGCGCCCGCGCGCGGCGGTCAGGTGCTGGTTGTGCGCCAGGTCGGCGATTTCCTCGCGCGTGTCGGGCGGGCTGTCGGTCAGCAGGCAGTGCAGCAGGAASACATCGAGGAARCGCATSGTCTGGGCATTGATGCCGACSGGCTCGAAMGGGTCSAGGTCCATCAGGCGCACCTCGACGTACTCGACCCCGCGCTCGCGCAACGCGTGCAGGGGCCGCTCGCCCGGGTAGATCACGCGCTTCGGGCGGATGGTGCCGTAGAACTCGTTCTCGATCTGCAGCAGGCTGGTGGCCAGCTGGTTGTAGTCGCCGCCCAGGTTGCGGATGCCGATCGCCTCGTAGGCCGGCCAGGGCCGGGTCAGCGCGTCCTGCAGCGAGGCGCCGTAGCCGTCCAGGCTGTTGTAGCTCACTGCCAGCGAGGCCTGCGCATCGCTCTGGTAGCCCAGGCGGCCCATGCGCAGCGAGGTGCCGTGCGGCATGTGCATGCTGCCCTCGCCGAGCGGCTGCAGCTCGTGCGGCCGGCCGTCGACGAAGCTCGAGCACAGCGCCGGCGAAGCGCCGAACAGGTACAGCAGCAGGAAGGCGTGGCGGCGGAAGTTGCGGATCAGCGCGAAGTATTGTTCGCTCGACACCTCGGGCAGCGACCAGTTGTAGTGGATTCCCGAGATGGTCTGCATGCGCCGCCCGTAGCGGTGGCTCAGGCCCATGCGGTAGACGCTCTTGGCCCGGCCGACGTTGGACGAACCGTAGAGCCCGATCGGGATCGTCTCGTCGGTCGGCAGGCCACAGGGCATGCTCGACACCCACAGCCGCTCGTCGCCCGCCTCGTCCAGCACGCGGTAGGTGAACTGGTGCACCCGCACCAGTTCCTCCAGCGCGGTCTCGACGCCGGTATGCGCGCCGGTGATGAGCTCGAGYTGCGACTCGCTGAAATCGGTCGTGATGTGAGGATGGGTGAGCGCCGAACCCAGCGCCGCGGGATGCGGCGTCAGGGCCAGCTTGCCATCCGGTTGCGCCCGCAGGCTTTCCTTCTCGATCCCGCGCCGTACCCCCCGGAGTCGCGCGGGCGAGAGCGCGTCCAGGCGCTCCTTGAAGTTACTCATTTAGTTATCACCCATCGTTCTTTTGTGGGCACGGAAGGTAGCACGCCGAAAGAAACGTTGCTCGCCCCAGGTGTTGCTCGCCCCCAGGTTGGGCTCACTTCGTGTAGAGCGCCTCGAGTCGCTGCCAGAGGCAGCGGCCCTTCGGAGCCGTCCAAGCCTGCACAGGCAGGCTTGGAGCCACGGCTCCTCAGCCCCCTGCCGGGGGCAACACCAGCGGCCCGGCAAAGCCGGTTCCGCGGTGTTTCACCGACGGGCCTGGCTGCGCCGGCCGGGATCAGGTCAGGCCAGGACGCGGAGGAGGAATCTATTGAGGTCGGCGATTTCTTCCATGCAGACCGAGTGCTCCATCGGGTAGTCGTGCCATTCGACGTCGTAACCCAGCGCCTTCAGTGCATCGCGGCCCTGGACGGCGCGGGCGATCTGCACCACGCCGTCGCGCTGGCCGTGGGCCTGGAAGACCGGCGTCTGCTGGTTGGCCGGGCTGCGCTCGGCGGCGGTGGTGTCGGCCAGCGGCAGGTAGCCCGAGAGGCCGACGATGCCGGCCAGCCGCTGCGGATGGCGCAGGCCGGTCAGGAAGGCCATCGCGCAGCCTTGGGAGAAGCCGGCGATCACGATGCGGGAGGCCGGGATGCCCCGGGCCTTCTCGGAGGCGATCAGGGCCTCGATCGCCAGCTGCGAGCGACGCAGGCCGGCCTCGTCCTCGCGCTTGGCCAGGTCGGGACCCAGGATGTCGTACCAGGCCGGCATGCGGTAGCCGCCGTTGAGGGTGACCGGCATCACCGGCGCGTTCGGGAACACGAAGCGCACCGGACCGACCGCGGACAGGTCGAGCTCGTTGGCGATGGGCACGAAGTCATTGCCGTCGGCGCCCAGGCCGTGCATGAGAAGGACGGTGGCCGTCGGATTCGGGCCGGTTTCGATTTCGATGGGTGGATTTGACATGGCTGCGAAGTTACCTCAGAAACCGGGCACCGGTCCCGGCAGAATCCATCCATACCAATGACAGGAGACATCCATGCTGACACTGATCGGCTTCGCGGCCAGCAACTACTACAACAAGGTCAAGCTCGCGCTGCGCGAGAAGAACGTGCCCTTTGCCGAGGATCTGGTCTGGCTCGGCGAAACCGACCTGAGCGCCTCGCCGCTCGGCAAGGTGCCCTACCTGCGCACCGACCAGGGCATGCTGTGCGAATCGGCCGCGATCAACGAGTACATCGAGGCCGCCTACCCGGCAATTCCGCTGCTGCCAGCCGACCCCTACGCCGCCGCCAAGGTGCGCGAGCTGAATCTCTACCTCGAGCTGCACCTCGAGCTGGTGGCGCGCAATCTCTACCCCGAGGCCTTCTTCGGCGGCAAAGTGAGCGAGGGCCTGAAGGAGAGGATCGGCCAGCAGCTCGAGAAGAACATCCCGGCCTTCGGCAAGCTCGCGCGCTTCGACACGCCCTTCATCGCCGGCGAGCAGTTCACGCTGGCCGATTGCGCCGCGATCACCCACCTGCCGCTGGTCGCCGGTGCGACACGCATCATCTATGGCCGCGACCTGCTCGAGCAACACCTGCCTGCCGCGCGCGACTACCTGAAACGCATGAACCAGCGCCCCCACGTGATGCAGGTCAACGCCGACCGGAAGACCAACACCGAGGCGATGCTGAAGCGCTACGCCTGACGCCGCGTCGCGGCAAGCTGCACCTGAAGGGCATGGTCATGGGCCAAACCCGTGTCGTGCTGCTGCAGACCCTGCAGGGGCTGAAGCAGCCTGACTCAGGAAAACTTCGGCGCCCGCCGCTCGCGCAGCGAGGCCACGCCCTCGCGCACGTCGGGACCGGCGAAGCCCATGAATTCGAGCGCCAGCGAAGCGTCGAAGGTCGGCCCGGCCTGGCGCAGCCAGTTGTTGAGCGCGTACTTGGTGAAGCGGATCGCGCTCTGGCTGCCGGCCGCCAGCCGGTCGGCCAGTTCGTAGGCCCGCGGCAGCAGGTCAGCCTCGTCGACCGCCAACAAGGTCCGGTAGTGGGCGTAGTCCATGGTGCCTTTGCGCCCTGGATCAGAGCTTGGCCGCGAGATCGCGGCATTGCTGCAGGTTGGTGTTGAACTTCGCCGCCATGCCGGGTTCGCAGGCGGAACTGGTGGTCATGATCCGGCACATGCCGACGACCAGGAAATCCGACACGGCATCGGTGCACATCGGGAAGCGCGCCAGCGCGGGGTTCTCGCGCGTCTTGAAGCCCCAGCTGTCGGAGAAGTCCAGCATGCGGCCCATGGCGTCCTCGAAATAGTCCCGGTCGCGCGCCGCGATCGCGGCTTCCATCGCCGGAAGTTCGCCGCCCAGGAAGCTCATCGCCGCGGCGGGAAAGCGGTTGGCGTCTGCCTGCGCCCCCGCGCCGGCGGCGGCGGTGGCAAGCAGCAGCGGCGCAACGATGCGCCCGAGGATGGCAGGAAGGCGGGTGCGAAGGAGGTCCATGGGGTCCGGTCTGGCAGGTCTGGAAATAGCTTCGAAGGCCGCCCGGCGCGGGCGACCGCAGGAAGCGTATTTGAACCGAAACCCGGACCGCCGGACGACCAGCTCAGGCGCATCCCGATCGAACCCTGCACCGACGACTTCACCCTGGCATCGCCGCCGGCGCTGTAGAGCTGTCCGACTTCGCCGTAGAGCGTGGCGGCGGGCGTCACGCTATGGTTCAGATAGCAGCAAAGTCACATTCAGCGGGAGTTCGCAGCGCGATGCACCGGAACGGGGAACGTATCCGGAATGCGCGGGAACATGTCACGCGGATGTCACGGCGCGCGAGAGGCCTAAACTCGGGCGATGGCTTCCAGACGACCCACCCGCAGCCCGCGCATGATCGAACGCGGTGTCCTGTGCATCCTCATCGGCGCCGCCGTGCTGATCGCGCCGAACTTCCTGAGCTCGCCCGGCTGGCGCGAGACGGTCGGCGGGGCCTCCGTCGTGGGATGGTTCGCGCTGGTGCTGGGCGTCGCGCTGGTGGCGGTGGCCCTGGTGCAGCGGGCCCGGGGCAAGGACCGCTGAATTCAGCGGGGCTGGCGCGCCCGCTTCACCCCTTCGACCGCAGCCAGGACCATGCTGCCGGCGATCACGCCGATCGCGGCATTGGCGCCCATCGAGCCCAGCCCGCCCAGCAGGCCGCCAACGCTGTCGGCCCAGGCCTCGACGGCGTGGCCCAGGGCCGGCACGCCGTGCACCAGGATGCCGCCGCCGACCAGGAACATCGCCGCGGTGCCGGCGATCGACAGCCCCTTCATGAGCCACGGTGCCGCCGCCAGGATGCCCCGGCCCACCGCGCGTGCGCCGGCGCCTTCGCGCCGGCTCAGGTAGAGGCCGGCGTCGTCGAGCTTGACGATGCCGCCGACCAGCCCGTAGACGCCCACGGTCATGATCAGCGCGATGCCCGCCAGCACCGCGAACTGCGTCAGGAAGGGCTGGCCCTGCACGGTGCCCAGCGTGATCGCGATGATCTCGGCAGAGAGGATGAAGTCGGTGCGCACCGCGCCCTTGACCTTCTGCTTCTCGACCGCCACCAAGTCGACAGCCTCGCTGGCCACGGCCTGCGCGTGCCGCGCCGTGTCGGCCGCGTGTTCCTGCTTGTGCAGGAACTTGTGCGCAAGCTTCTCGCAGCCTTCGAAGCACAGGAAGGCGCCGCCGATCATCAGCAGCGGCGTCACCAGCCAGGGCAGCCAGCTGCCGATCGCGAGTGCCGCCGGCACCAGGATCGCCTTGTTGACGAAGGAGCCCTTGCAGACCGCCCAGACCACCGGCAGTTCCCGGCTGGCCTTGACGCCGGCCACCTGCTGGGCATTCAGCGCCAGGTCGTCGCCGAGCACACCGGCGGTCTTCCTGGCCGCGACCTGGGTCAGGACTGAGACATCGTCGAGTACCGACGCGATGTCGTCGAGCAGCAGCAGCAGGCTGGTGGCCATCGACAGCGTGCCGGCTCAGACGTCGCGCTTGAGGCGGATCTCCTCGATCTTCACGTCCCCGATGGCCGTGGTCTTGGCGGTCTTCATCTCGCGCTTGAAGCCGGCCAGCTCGTGGAAGCGCATGGCGCGGTCGTTGCGCAGCGGCACCCAGATCGTGACCTTGGTGCAGCCCTCTTCCTCGAGGCCGTCGCGCGCCGCATCCCACAAGGCGACGCCGACGCCCTTGTCCCAATGTTCGGGCCTGACGTAGATGGCCCAGATCTCGCCGGTGGTCGACGGCGTCTTGGGGTCGCGCGAGCGGTCGTAGCCGACGAAGCCGACGATCTCGCCGTCGAGCACCGCGACCTGCACCTGCGGCTCGCTGAACTCGATGGCCTCGCGCCACTTGGCCTCGCGGGTGGCCGGCGCCAGGGCACGCAGCTGGTCTTCGGGCAGGATGCCTTCGTAGGCGGCACGGGCGGCGGCGGCATGAACCTCGGCGATGGCCTTGGCATCGCGCAGGGTGGCGGGGCGAACTTCGTAGTCGGACATGAATGCGGGAAGCGAATCGGTAAAAGCCATATTGTCGCCGCGCCGAACGCGCGGGCTAAACTTGCCGGCACATTCGCATTCGCACTACCCGGAGAACCCCATGGCCAAGAGTCAGCAGCGCAGCACCAAGGAAGCCAAGAAACCGAAGAAGGACACTTCGCCGCCGAAGCCGCCGGGCGCCGCCGTCGAGCCGGTGCGCACCATCACCACCGCGGTCATCCCGCGCGGCAAGCTCAAGAACAAGTGAGCCAGGCATGAGCGCCGCGCCGGGCCGCTCCCGAGCAAGCTCGCACCGCAGTGCGAAGCACGAAGGTTCCGAATGAGCGCTGCGCCGGGCCGCTCCCAAGCAAGCTCGCACCGCAGTGCGAAGCACGAAGGTTCCGAATGAGCGGCGAGCCCGGCCCGAACGCGCCGCCGCRGAAGCAGGCGCGCAACCCGCTGCACGGTCTCACGCTGGAAGCCATCGTGACCGCGCTGCAGGCGCACTACGGCTGGGCCGGACTGGGCGAGCGCATTCCGCTGCGCTGCTTCACCAGCGACCCGAGCGTGGCCTCGAGCCTGAAGTTCCTGCGCAAGACGCCGTGGGCGCGCGAGAAGGTCGAAAGCCTCTATCTCTTCATGCTGCGCGACCAGCGCCGCCAGCAATCTTCCGTGCCGCGCCCCCGATGAAGGTCGACATCGCACCCGGCGGCTTCCACTTCGACTGCGACAGCGGCGTCACGCTGCTGCAAGCCGCCGATGCCGCCGGCATCGAACTGCCGAGTTCGTGCCGCAACGGCACCTGCCGCACCTGCCTCTGCCGGCTGGTCGAGGGCCGAATCCGCTATCGCATCGAGTGGCCCGGCGTCAGCGCCGACGAGAAAACCGAAGGCTGGATCCTGCCCTGCGTGGCCGAGCCGCTCGAGGACGTCAGGCTCGACGTGCCATACGCCTTCTCGGTCTTCTAGGCCTGCCGGACGAGGCGGTCCCGCTGCGCCAGCGACGGGAAGAGCCTGAACCAGGCCAGCGCCACCAGCAGGGTGCCGACGCCGCCCGCCACCACCGACCCCACCGGCCCCAGCAAGGCCGCGGTGGCACCCGATTCGAACTCGCCGAGCTGGTTGCTGGCGCCGATGAAGATCGAATTGACCGCGCTCACGCGGCCACGCATGGCATCGGGCGTCTCGAGCTGAACCAGCGTCTGCCGGATCACGACATTGACCATGTCGGCGCCACCCGAGACCGCCAGCGCGATCAGCGAGACGATGAAACTGCGCGACAGGCCGAACACCACCATGCAGATGCCGAACAGCCCGACCGCCAGCAGCAGCGTGCGGCCCACATGCCGTTCGACCGGCCGCCGCGTCAGCAGGATCGATGTCGCGAGCGCCCCCACCGCCGGCGCACCGCGCAGCAGACCCAGGCCCCACGCTCCGGTGTGCAGGATGTCCTTGGCGTAGATCGGCAGCAGCGCCACGGCGCCGCCGAGCAGCACCGCGAAGAGGTCGAGCGAGACGGCGCCGAGCACCGGCTTGCGCTTCCAGATGAAGTCGACGCCGGCCAGCACGGTACGCAGCGTGACCGGCTCGCGCGCCGGCGGCAGGTGTGAATAGCGCAGCCGCAGCACCAGCGCGGCAGCGACCACGAAGAAGGCCAGCGCCGCGCCATACACCACGCCCATGCCGGCCACGAACAGCATCCCGCCCAGCGCCGGCCCGCCGATGATGGCGCCCTGCATGCCGGCCGAGCTGAAGGCCATCGCGCGCGGCAGCATCATCGCCGGCACCAGCAGGGGCGTCAGCGCCTGCTGCGCCGGCATCTGGAAGGCCCGCACCGCGCCCAGCACCAGYGACAGGCCGAGCAGCAGGCCGCGCGTGTCGTGCCCCACCTGCACCGCGAGCAGCAGCACCAGCGCCACCGCGCCCTGCACCGCAAAGCAGGCCGCGACGATGCGGCCGCGATGGTGGCGATCGACCACGTGGCCCGCGAGCAGCGCCAGCAGCAGGGCCGGCACGAACTGGTAGAGGCCGACCAGTCCCAGGTCCCAGGCGCTGCCGGTCAGCTCGTACATGTGCCAGCCGATCGCGACCAGCAGCATCTGGCTGGCTGCAGTGCCGAACAGCCGAGCCACCCAGAGCCGCATGAAGGGCCGCTCGCGCGTGAGATCGGAAAAACGGGCGGGGCGAGCGGGTGCGGAGGCGACTGACATTGGCTTCGAGGATAGCCGAGGCTTCTAGACTCGGGCCTGCGATGACCGAACTGCAGCCGCTCCACGAAGACCCTCACCTGCTGGTGCTCGACAAGCCCGCCGGCCTGCTGTGCGTACCCGGCCGCGGCGAGGGCAAGCAGGACTGCCTGAGCGCCCGGGCCCAGCGGCAGTGGCCCGACGCGCTGGTGGTGCACCGGCTCGACATGGCGACCAGCGGCCTGGTGCTGATGGCGCGCAGCCCCGAGATGCAGCGCGCGCTGGGTGACGCGTTCGCCGCCCGGCAGGTGCACAAGCGCTACGAGGCGATCGTCGAAGGCCTGCTGCCGCCCGCCGACGACTGGTCGCTGATCGATGCGCCGCTGGCCGCCGACTGGCCGCGCCGGCCGCTGCAGAAGATCGATCCCTCGGGCAAGCCGAGCCAGACGCGCTGGCGGGTCAAGCGTTCATTTCCCGAGCGCGACGCCAGTCATCTGCTGCTGGAACCCCTGACCGGGCGCAGCCACCAGTTGCGGGTGCACCTGCTGTCGATCGGGCATCCGATCCTCGGCGATGCGCTGTACGGCACGCAGAGCGTGCGGCAACGCGCGCCGCGACTGCTGCTGCACGCCACCCTGCTCGAGTTCAGGCACCCCGCCGATGGGCAACTGCGCCGTTTCGAGAGCGCAGCACCCTTCGATCAGGGCCTGTTCGGCCCCGGAGGGATCTAGTTCTCCCCGCGCACCACGAGCACGGGGATCTTGGCATCCTGCAGCACGCGCTGCGTGACGCTGCCGAGCAGCAGCTTCTCGATGCCGGAGCGGCCGTGCGAACCCATGACGATCAGGTCGGCGCCGATCGCGATCGCGGTGTCGACGATGCCCTCGTGCACCACATGGCCGTCGATCACGCGCTGGTCGCTGTGCAGGCCTTCGGCGGCCAGGGCGGCGACACCGCGCGCCAGCGCCGCGTTGGCGCTGCTGGTGGCGGCCGCGAGGTATTCGTTCTGACCGAGCGCGTAGTCCGCGCCGACGCCGATGAAGGGATAGTTGTCCACCACATGGATGAGCGTGATTCGGCTGCCGAACGCCAGCGCCAAGCCGCTGGCCTTGCTGACCGCGAGCATCGAGGCGTCGGACCCGTCGATCGGGACCAGGATGTGATTGAACATGGGCGGACCTCTTTGGTTCTCTACGGGGCTCGGTCGCTCGAAGCGAACCCCGAATTTACATCCATGGCGCCGCCATCGGTAGTAGGACGACTGCGGCGCGCTTGTCGGCGATCAATCGCCCTGAAAATTCCCGGAGCGGCAGGTCACGACCAGCGTATCGCGCCAACCCGGCTCGCCATCGATCAGGGGCTGGATCGGCGTCGACTCGTGGATCACGCGCGCATCGTCGAGCAGCATCAGCGTCCAGGGCTCGGTCAGCGTGAAGCGTTCGCCACGCCGGCCGCTGGCCTCGAACACGCGGGTCTCGCCGCCCTTGATGTTGTGGCGGCCTACCAGTGCCACCGCGACCAGGTCGACGCCGTCGCGGTGCGCGCCCTCGGGTGTCGGCCGGCCGATGCCGTCGGCGGTGTCGATGCGGAACTGGTGCGCCTCCACGTACCAGCGCTGGGTGCCGCGCAACCCGCTGGCCGCTTGACCCAGCGCGCGCATCAGCTGCTGCCAGGCCGGCTGCGCCACGGTCGCCGCCTCCATCGGCGCGAACCAGCGCTGCATGCCGCCATGCAAGGCGTTGTATTCGACCGGCTGCCAGTGGGCGCGACGCGGCACCTGCTCGAGCGTGGCGCCGTCGACCGTGAAGCACGCGTGGCGCCGCGTCCTATAGCGCCCGCCATCCTTCAGGTAGTCGTCCGGCGGCAATTGGGACCAGTCGGCATGCAGGGCCTCGAGCTGCGCCAGCGGCACGCCCAGCCAGTCGGCCACGCCCTGCGGGCTCAGCACCGCGTAGCCATCCTGGCGCAGCGTGGGAACGAGTCGGTCGGGAGGCGTGAAAGGGGGACTGAACGCGAGGCTCACTCCGTCACCTTCACGCCCTTCCAGAAGGCGACGCGGTTGCGGACCATTTCGGCTTCGGGCTTGGGGTCGGCGTAGTACCAGGCCGCATCGGCATGCAGTTCGCCATCGACCAGCAGCGAGAAGTAGCTGGCGGTGCCCTTCCAGGCGCAGGTGGTCTTGTGGTTGCTGAAAGTCACATGGTCGCGATTGAGCGATTCCATGGGGAAATAGTGGTTGCCTTCGACCAGCACCGTGTCGTCGCTCTCGGCCACGGTGACGCCGTTCCAGACTGCTTTCATTTCAGCGACCGCCCGGCCGCCCGAAGGGCGCTGAGCCCCCCTCGGGGGGCAACGAATACACGAAGTGATGAGTGATGGGGGTCATGCAGTTTTCTCCGGTGCCCACCCAATCGGGGGCAGCACGCTATTGTGCCGCGGGCGCCTGCAGCCAGTGAACGCTGAACAGGCGCTCGGGATCGGTCCACACCGCGGCAGGCCGGAAGCCGGCCCTCCGGGCCAGCGCGCGCAGCCCCTCGACCGTGAACTTGTGCGAATTCTCGGTATGCAGCGTCTCGCCCTCCTCGAAGCTGAATCRCTGGCCGTCGAGCGTCACCTCCTGCGCCCGGCGGCTGACCAGGTGCATCTCGACGCGGCGCAGCGGCGAGTTGTAGAAGGCCGCATGCGTGAAGCCGTCGAGATCGAAGTCGCAGCCCAGTTCGGCATTGGCGCGCCGCAGCAGGTTGAGATTGAAGGCCGCCGTCACGCCCTGGGCATCGTTGTAGGCGGCATGCAGCAGCGCCGGGTCCTTGACGAGATCGACGCCCAGCAGCAGGCCGCCGCCGCGCAGCAGCCGGTGCGCGAGCTGAAGGAAGGCGAGCGCCTCGTCGGGCGAGAAGTTGCCGAGCGTCGAGCCCGGGAAGAAGCCCACACGCTGGCCGGCGCCCTTCTCGCGCGCCGGCGGCAGCACCAGCGGCATCGTGTAGTCGGCCACCACGGGCTGCACCGCGAGCCGCGGATAGTCGATGCGCAGCCGCTCGGCGGCAGCCTCGAGGTGGGCCCCCGAGATGTCGATCGGCACGTAGCGCCGGGGCGCCGCGAGCGCATCGAGCAGCAGCCGCACCTTGGTCAGGGAGCCGGCGCCGAATTCGATGATCTCGGCGTCCGGCCCGATCTGGTCCGCGATCTCGGAGGCACAGTCGGTGAGGATGCGCAGCTCGGTGCGCGTCGGGTAGTACTCGGGCAGTTCGCAGATGCGGTCGAACAGCGCCGAGCCCTCGACGTCGTAGAAGAACTTCGGCGAGATGCTGCGCGCATCGAGGCTCAGGCCGGCGAACAGCTCGCGCGCGAAGTCGGACAGCGGTGCCGCCCGCTGCGCGGCGCGAAAGGCGTGGCGGTTGAAAGCTGGAGTGCCCATCAGAGGTCTTTCGCGAGCCGCAGCCCCGAGAACTGCCAGCGAGCGGCCGGCGGGAAGAAGTTGCGATAGCTGGCCCGCGTGTGCCCCTGCGGCGTCGCGATGCTGCCGCCGCGAAGCACCAGCTGGCCGACCATGAACTTGCCGTTGTATTCCGCCGCGATGCCGGCGAGCGGCCGGAAGCCCGGATACGGGTCGTAGGAAGAACGGGTCCATTGCCACACATGGCCGCTCATCTGGGTGACGCCGGGCGCGTCGTGCGCCGCCTCCCATTCGAACTCGGTCGGCAGCCGGGCACCGGCCCATTCGGCATAGGCGGCAGCCTCGAAGAAACTCAGCTGCGCCACCGGGGCCTCCGGCTCGAGGGGACGCACGCCGTGCAGGCCGAACACCTGCCAGCCGGCGGGCACGGCTTGCCAGGCCAGGCGCGGATCGTCGGGCGCCAGCCAGTAGGCCGGTGCGCGCCAGCCCTGCGCCTGCACAGCAGCCCAGCCATCGGACAGCCAGAGCTCCGGCCGCTGGTAACCGCCATCGGCGACGAACTGCGCGTAGTCGCCGCAGCTCACGAGCCGGTGCGCGATCGCATGGGGCCGCAGCAGCACCGGGTGCCTCGGCGTCTCGTTGTCGAAGGCGAAGCCCGGCCCGCCGTGGCCAAGCTCGACCACCCCGCCCGGCTGAGGCAGCCAGCGCACCAGCGGCGTCGTCGAAGCCAGCCGCAGGGCCGGCCCGGCCGGCGCGCGATAGGCCGGCAGCAAGGGATTGCACCAGAGCGCATGCAGGATGTCGGTGACGATCAGTTCCTGGTGCTGCTGCTCGTGCTGGAGGCCCAGCGTGAGGATCGGCTCGATGGTCGCCCAATCGGTTTCCGCGGCGCGGTCCAGCAAGGCCAGCACCGCCTGGTCGACGTGGCGCCTGAAGTCGTGCACCTGTTCCAGCGACGGCCGTGTCAGCAAGCCGCGCTGCGGCCGCGGATGGCGCGGCCCCAGGGCTTCGTAGTAGGAATTGAAGAGATAGTGGAAACGCGGGTCGAACACCTGGTAGCCGCTCGCATGCGGCTGCAGCAGCACGGTCTCGAAGAACCAGGTGGTGTGCGCCAGATGCCATTTGGTCGGGCTGGCGTCGGGCATCGACTGGATGCACTGGTCCTCGGCCGACAGGGGCGACGCCAGTTCGAGGCTGTGCGCGCGCACGGCCTCGAAACGCTCGCGCAACGCCTCCGCCGCCGGCAGCTTCGGCCGGATCAGGTTCATGGGGTCTCCAAGTTTGGCTTGAACGCTTTTTAGCCCATGCGGGCGGACAAGTGCCGTAGGACAAGTTCGCGCCGGATCACGGACCGGGGGCGCCGGCGCGGCAGAACGCGCCACTTTGGCACAACTCGCCGGCGTCTGCCAGGGCCTGCGTATCATCCGCCGAATGAGCATCCCCCCGACGACGTCACCGTCCTCCGGCCGCCCCCGGGTCCTGATCCTCGGCTGCGGCTTCGGCGGCCTCGAGGCGGCACGCAGGCTACAGAAGGCCGATGTCGACATCACCATCGTCGACAAGACCAACCACCACCTGTTCCAGCCGCTGCTCTACCAGGTGGCGACCGCGGGCCTGGCGGCRCCGTCGATCGCGGCGCCGATCCGGTTGCTGTTCCGCCGGCAGCCCAACGTCACGACGCTGCTGGGCGAAGCCACGCAGATCGACCCGGCGGCCCGCACGGTGCAACTGGCGGACGGCAGCCAGCTGGCCTGGGACCACCTGATCGTCGCCGCCGGGTCGACCCACAGCTACTTCGGCAACGACGCCTGGGAGCCGATGGCGCCGGGCCTCAAGACGCYGGCCGACGCCTTCGAGGTCCGCCGCCGCGTGCTGGTGAGCTTCGAGGCGGCCGAGGTCGAGAGCGATCCGGTGCGGCGCCGCGCGCTGCTGACCTTCGCGGTGATCGGCGCCGGCCYCACCGGCGTCGAGATGGCCGGCACGCTGGCCGAGATCGCGCGCCACACGCTCGAGGGCGAGTTCCGCCACATCGACCCGAGCAGCGCCGAGGTGCTGCTGATCGAGGGCGGCCCCCGCGTGCTGCAGGCGATGCCCGAATCGCTGAGCCAGCGCGCCCTGGAGCAATTGCAGAAGCTCGGCGTGCAGGTGCGGCTGAATGCCCGCGTCACGTCCATCGACGCCACCGGACTGCAGATCTCCTCGCCGTTCAGTGACGGCGGCGCCGGCCTCGGCAGCCACCGCATCGACTGCGGCTGCGTGATCTGGGCCGCCGGCGTCGCCGCCTCGCCGCTCGGCCGGATGCTGGCCGCGGCCACCGGCGCCGAGACCGACCGCGCCGGCCGGGTCAAGGTCCTGCCCGACCTCAGCCTGCCGGGCCGACCGGACATCAGCGTGGTCGGCGACCTCGCGGCGGCCATGAGCCACCAGCCGGGCAAGGAGCCGACGCCGGTCCCCGGCGTCTCGCCCGGCGCCAAGCAGATGGGGCGGGCCGCGGCCTCGAACATCCTGCACCGCATCGCGGGCCAGCCGACCGAGCCCTTCCGCTACCGCGACTACGGCAACCTCGCCACCATCGGCCGCAACTCGGCCGTGGTCGACCTCGGCACGCCCTTCGGACCGCTGCGCTTCTCGGGCAAGCTGGCCTGGCTGTTCTGGCTGTTCGCGCACATCTACTTCCTGATCGGCTTTCGCAACCGCTTCGTGGTGCTGATGGACTGGGCCAGCGCCTACTGGAGCTTCCAGCGCCATGCGCGGGTGGTGGCCGACGTCCGCGCCAAGGAGAGGACCGAGTGACACGCATCGAACAGAAACTCCAGGACATGGGCCTGGCGCTGCCGCCGCCCGTGACGCCGCCGCCCGGCGTGCTGCTGCCCTTCCCTCCGGTGCGCCTGCTGGGCCGGCGGGCGCTGATCTCCGGCCACGGACCGCTCGCCGCGAACGGCAGCTTCGCCGAGCCGCTGGGCAAGCTCGGGCAGGCGCTGACCGTCGAGCAGGGATTCCAGGCCGCGCAGCTGACCGGCCTGGCCATCCTCGCCAGCCTGCAGCGCGCCCTCGGCGACCTCGACCGCATCACGGCCTGGGTGCGAGTGTTCGGCATGGTCAACGCCGCGCCGGGCTTCATGCGCATGCCGGAGGTGATCAACGGCTTCTCGACGCTGATCCTTGCGCTCTACGGGCCCGAGGCCGGCGCCCACGCCCGCAGCGCGGTCGGCATGGCCGAACTGCCCTTCAACATTCCGGTCGAGATCGAGGCCGAGGTCGAATTCGACTAACGCCAGAGCCGCTAGAGGCCCTGGGCCTTGCGCTGCCTTCTCGCCTCCAGCGCGAGGAAACGATAGAGCTTCGGGTCGTCCGAATAGCCGACGTTGAAGCGCAGCCACGGCGTGGGCCGCACGTCGGTGCTGAACAGATCGCCCGGCGCGAGCAGGAAGCCCTCCCCGATCGCGCGCTGCGCCAGTGCGCGCATGTCGACGTCGCTGCGCTCGAATCGCGCCCACAGGAACAGCCCGCCCGCCGGCCGCATGAACAACTGCATGCCGGCCGCCTCGAGCCCGTCGCAGACGGCGTTCTGGGCGGCGCGAAGCCGTTGCGCAAGCTGCGCGAGATGGCTGCGGAAGCGCCCCTCGACCAGCACGCCGTACAGCAGCTTCTCGCTGAGCTCGGAGGTCGTGAGGCTGTTGACCATCTTCTGGAAGATCAGCTTCTCGGTGAACTCCTCGTTGGACGCCACGAAGCCCACGCGCAGGCTCGGCGACACCGTCTTCGAGAAGCTGCCGACGTGGATCACGCGCTTGAGCCGGTCGAGGCTGGCGAGGCTGATCGCACCGGGCGGCTCCAGGCCCGACATCACGTCGTTGTCGACGATGCGGAAGTCCAACTGCTCGGCCAGCCGCAGCATCTGGTAGGCCACGGCGGGCGTGCACTGGCTGCCGGTCGGGTTGTGCAGGTTGGTGGTGGTGAAGAAGGCCTTGGCGCCGTGGCGCTGGGCCAGCGACTGCAGCGCGGCGACATCCGGCCCGTTCACGGTGCGCTGCACGCCGACCAGCTTCAGGTCGAGCGAGCGCAGCATTGCAAACAGGTTGGTCGAACTCGGCTCGTCGACCAGCACCACATCGCGCGGCTGCAGCAGGCAGCGCGCCACCAGGCCCAAGGCCTGCGAGGCGCCGTGCGTCAGCACGATCTGGTGCGGCGCGGTCTCGATGCCCTTGTGCGCCAGCAGCGTCTGGATCTGCTGGCGCAGCGGCAGGTAGCCGTAGGGGGTGCCGTAGTTGGCGAGCCCGGCCGACGACTTGCGCGCCAGCGCGGCCAGCGAGCGCTTCACGCTGTCTATATGCAGCATCTCGGGCGGAATCCAGCCGCAGCCGGCATTGAGGAGCGTGCGATCGTCCTCGTAGACATGCTTCAGGAGCCACAGCGAGTCGACCGAGGTGCGGCCCAGGAAGGGCTTGCGCCGCGTCGCGGCCCGCTCCACTTCGGCCACGTAGTAGCCGCTGGCGCGGCGCGCCTCGACGTGGCCCTCGGCCACCAGGCGCTGGTAGGCATTGGTCACGGTCATAGTGCTGACGGCGCAATCCCTCGCGAGGGCACGCACCGAAGGCAGCTTCTCGCCGGGCTTCATGGCATTCGACGCGATGCGCGCCAGCAGGGCGTCGTAGACCTGCCGGACCAGGGGGGTGGGGAGCGAGGGGTCGATGGTGATCACGGCGACGGATGCACGTTCAGGGTGCATGAAAGGCCCCAACTGAGGGGATGGGCGGGCACTGTTCTACTACAGGACACCTCAACTGTATATATTCATTTTTGATCTCTCCTGTCTCAATGGAGCCCTCGCCGACAGACGCCATCCGGATGCCGGCACAGCGAGGAACCCAGGGCCGATGCGCCTGGGCGAGACGCGATCCATCCACTCAGGAATCCACATGCAACTGCAGCCCTTCTCGAATCCGCAGGCCCGCCCGGCCGCAAACTTGACACGCCGCTTTGCCAGGTGGGGCGCCGCGGCGCTGTTGGCCGGCGTGGCCATCGCGCCGGCACTGGCCCAGACCCGCACGCTGAAGATCATCCCGAGCAGCAACATCACGGTGCTCGACCCGATCTGGACCACGGCCTACGTGACGCGCAACTTCGGCTACATGGTCTACGACACGCTGTTCGCCACCGACCTCGAAGGCCACATCAAGCCGCAGATGGTCGACAAATGGAAGATCTCGGCCGACAACAGGACCTGGACCTTCACGCTGCGCGACGGCCTCGAGTTCCACGACGGCAAGCCGGTGACCGGCGAGGACGTGGTGGCCTCCATCAAGCGCTGGGCGAGCCGCGACACCTTCGGCGCACAGCTGGCCAAGAACACCGAACGCTACGAGACGCCGGATGCGAAGACCTTCTCGATCGTGCTGAAGGAGCCCTTCGGCCTGATGCTCGAAGCCCTGGGCAAGCCGTCTTCCAACGTGCCGTTCATCATGCCCAAGCGCGTCGCCGATACCCCGGGCGATACGCAGATCAAGGAATCGGTCGGCTCCGGCCCCTATGTCTTCAAGGCCGACGAGTTCCGTCCGGGCGAACGCGTGGTGTTCACCAGGAACGCGCGCTACAAGCCGCGCGCCGAGACCCCGTCGGGGACCGCCGGCGGCAAGAACGTGTACGTGGACCGCGTCGAGTGGCTCATCATCCGCGACGCGCAGACCCAGATGAATGCGCTGCTGAACGGCGAGGCCGACATCCTCGAGCAGCCGGCCTTCGAGCAGTACGCGACGCTGCGCACCCATCCCGACATCAAGCTGGTCGACGCCCAGCCGGCCGGCAACCAGTTCATCCTGCGCTTCAACTTCCTGCAGCCGCCGTTCAACAACGACAAGGTGCGGCACGCCGCGATGCTCGCGCTGGGCCAGGAGGCCTTCCTGCGCACGCAGGTCGGCACGCCCGGCCTCACCCGCTACTGCAAGAGCATGTTCCCCTGCGGCACGCCCTTCGAGTCGGAACAGACCGGCGACTACACGGGCATCGCCGATCCGCAGAAGGCCAAGGCGCTGCTGCAGGAAGCCGGCTACAAGGGCGAAGCCGTGGTCCTGATGCGCCCGACCGACAACCCGACCATCGGCAAGCTGCCGCTGGTGGCCAAGCAGCAGCTCGAGCAGGCCGGCTTCAAGGTCGACATGCAGTCGATGGACTGGTCGACGCTGGTGGCGCGCCGCGCCAAGAAGGACGCACCCGCAGCCGGCGGTTGGAGCGCGTTCATGACCTCCTGGACCGCATCGGACATCCTGAACCCGATCACGATGGCGATGATGAATGCCACCGGCGACAAGGGCTGGTTCGGCTGGCAGAACGACCCGAAGCTCGAGGAGATCAAGGTCCAGTTCACGCAGGCCAAGACCGATGCCGAGAAGAAGAAGCTGGCACAGGCGGCCCAGCTGCGTGCCTTCGAGACCGGAACCCATGTGCCGGTCGGCCAGTACAACCAGCCCGCCGCGGTGCGCAAGAACGTCGACGGCCTGATCCCGGCAGGCGCGCAGGTGTACTGGAACATCAAGAAGCAATAGGCCGCGGGCGGCGGCGACCGCGTCGCCGCCCCCTCGCGCCTTCTCCCGGAGTCCTCCCATGCTGACCTTTCTCGGCAAGCGCCTGCTCGCCACCCTTCCCGTGCTGCTGGTCGTGGYCATCGCGATCTTCATGATCGTGCGCCTCACGCCCGGCGACCCGGCGGCCGTCATCGGCGGCAACAGCGCCACCAACGAAGACCTGGACCGCATCCGCGCGCAGCTCGGGCTGACCCAGCCGCTGTGGGCCCAGTTCGCGATCTGGGCCGGCGGCGTGCTGCACGGCGACCTGGGCTTCTCCTTCTTCCTGAACAAACCGGTGCTCGAACTGATCGGCCAGCGGATGGAGCCGACGCTGTCGCTGGCCGGCGGCACCCTGCTGCTGGCCGTGGCGATCGCGCTTCCGCTCGGCACGCTGGCCGCATGGCGCATGGGCGGCTGGCTCGACAAGGCCGTGATGGCCTTCTCGGTGGCCGGCTTCTCGGTGCCGGTGTTCGTGGTCGGCTACGCCCTGATCTACCTGCTGGCGATGAAGCTGCAGTGGTTTCCGGTGCAGGGCTACCGGCGCTTCGCCGACGGCGTGGGCCCCTGGTTCCACCAGCTCGTGCTGCCCTGCCTCACGCTGGCGATCACCTACGTGGCGCTGCTGTCGCGCGTGACGCGTGCCGCGGTGAGCGAAGCGCTGACCGAGGACTACATCCGCACCGCCCGCGCCAAGGGCATCACCGAGCTCGAGGTGCTCAAGCACCACGCGCTGCGCAACGCCGCCGTGCCGGTGGTCACGGTGATCGGCGTCAGCGCGGCCTTGCTGCTCGGCGGCGTGGTGGTCACCGAGACCGTGTTCGCGATTCCCGGCCTCGGCCAGCTGACGGTCGACGCGGTGCTGAACCGCGACTTTCCGGTGCTGCAAGGCGTGGTGCTGTTCTTCGCGGTGGTCTACGTCACGGTCAACCTGCTGGTCGACCTGAGCTACCTCCTTCTCGATCCGCGGATCCGCTACTGATCATGAGCACCCTGAAGAAACTCTGGCGCAACAGCGCCGTGCGCGGCGGCATCGTGGTGCTGGTGGTGCTGGCGCTGCTGGGCATCCTGGCGCCCTGGCTCGGCACCTTCGATCCGTCGGCGATGGACCCGGGCTTCATCTCGGTCGACGCCGGCACCGCCGGGCAGGTGACGATGCCCGACGGCGCGCAATTCGCCCACACCTTCTGGATGGGCAGCGACAGCGTCGGCCGCGACATCTGGAGCCGCGTGCTGTACGGCACCCGCATCTCGCTGACGGTGGGCCTCTTCACCGCCTTCGTCGCGATCGCCTTCGGCTGCCTGCTGGGCATGCTGGCGGGCTACTTCCGCGCGGTCGACGCGGTGCTGATGCGCGTGATGGACGGCGTCATGGCGATCCCCGCCGTGTTGCTCGCGATTACGCTGGTGGCGGTGCTCGGCGCCAGCCTGCCGACGGTGATCCTGGCCATCGCCGTGCCCGAGGTGCCGCGCGTCACGCGGCTGGTCCGGGCGCTGGTCATGAGCCTGCGCGACGAACCCTTCGTGGAAGCCGCGCGGGCCCTGGCCACGGCAAACGCCATGATCCTGTGGCGCGACATCCTGCCGAACGCGCTGGCGCCGCTGATCGTGCAGGGGACATTCATCGCAGCCTCGGCCGTCCTCACTGAAGCCATCCTGAGCTTCCTCGGCCTCGGCCTGCCCTCGGACGTGCCGACCTGGGGAAACATCATGGCCGAAGGCCGCGTGCAGTTCTCGCAGAGCCCGGGCAACGTGCTGTTCCCGGCGCTGTTCCTGGTGCCCACGGTGCTGGCGATCAACATGCTCGGCGACGGCCTGCGCGACGTGCTCGACCCCAAGTTCTCCAAACGCGTCTGAGGCTTCGATCCATGACTGATTCCAACCGATCCGCCGCCGTCCTCGAAGTGCGCGGCCTGCAGGTCGCACTGCCCTCGGACGCCGACCGCCCGCACGCCATCGAAGGCCTGGACCTGCGCATCGAGGCCGGCCGGACCCTCTGCGTCGTGGGCGAATCCGGCTCCGGCAAGTCGGTGCTTGCCACCACCGTGATGGGCCTGCTCGCCAAGGGACTGAGCGTCGCGGCCGGGCAGGTGATCCTGGCCGGCGAGACCTTGCTCGACCAGGGCCGCTTCGTCTCCGAGAAGCGGCTGCGCCAGTTGCGCGGCACCGGCATGGGCATGGTGTTCCAGGAGCCCATGACCGCGCTCAATCCGGTGCTGAGCTGCGGCGAGCAGGTCGACGAGCTGCTGCGCACCCACACGCCGTGGAGCGCGGCCGAACGCAAGGCGAAGATCCTCGCGACTTTCGAACGCGTGCGGCTGCCCGACCCGGCGCGCATCCATGCCAGCTACCCGCACCAGCTGTCGGGCGGCCAGCGGCAGCGGATCGTGATCGCGATGGCCATCATCCTCAAGCCGCGGCTGCTGATCTGCGACGAGCCGACCACCGCGCTCGACGTCACCACGCAGGCCGAGATCCTCAAGCTCATCGCCGAACTGCAGGCCGAGCAAGGCAGCGCGGTGCTCTTCATCACGCACGACATGGGCGTGGTGGCCGAGATCGCCGACGAGGTGCTGGTGATGCACCGCGGCGCGCTGGTCGAGCAGGGCCCGCGCGAGCAGGTGCTGCGCTGCCCGCGCGCGGCCTACACGCGCGCGCTGCTGGACGCCGTGCCGGGCATGACGCCGCCGCCCGCGCGTGCGCTGCCCGGCGGCAAGCCGCTGCTCGCCGGCAGCGGCGTCGGCAAGGTCTACACCCGGCGCGACTGGATGGGCCGCGCGAAGCACAACACCGCGCTGCAGGACGCCAGCGTGGCGGTGCACCGCGGCGAGACCGTCGGCGTGGTGGGCGAATCCGGCTCCGGCAAGTCCACCTTCGCGCGCTGCATGATCCGGCTCATCGCGCCCAGCGAAGGCAGCATCCGCTGGGGCGACGCCGAGGTGAACACGCTGCCCGAAGGCCGGCTGCGCCCCCTGCGCTCGCGGGTGCAGGTCGTGTTCCAGGACCCCAACCGCTCGCTCAATCCGCGCCGCACCGTGGGCTCCTCGATGATCGAGGGGGCGATGAACTTCGGCATGGGCAAGCGCCACGCGCGCCGCAGCGCGGAAGAGCTGATGGACCGCATCCAGCTGCCGCGCACCGCGCTCGACCGCTACCCGCACCAGTTCTCGGGCGGCCAGCGCCAGCGCCTGGCAATTGCGCGCGCCATCGCCTGCCAGCCGCAGGTGCTGGTGGCCGACGAGGCCGTGTCGGCGCTCGACGTCTCGGTCCAGGCGCAGATCCTCGACCTGCTGCGCGAGATCCAGCGCGACCTCGGGCTGGGCATCCTCTTCATCACGCACGACCTGCGCGTGGCCGCCCAACTGTGCGATCGGGTGATCGTGATGAGCCGGGGCCGCATCGTCGAGCAAGGGCCGACCGGCCAGGTCTTCGGCGCCCCGGCCCACGACTACACGCGCCAGCTGCTGGCCGCCGCGCCGCGAGTCGAACTCGCGAACCGGCCCCTGCTCGCGGCGGCCTGATGCCGAAGCCGGACCCGGACACGAGGGACCGACGGCGCGCCTGGCGCGCGTCGCTCGAGGATCCAGCGTGGCGCGCCGCCTTCGGGCAAGGCCGTCGCGACATCGCCGGCGCCGCGCTCGGCACCGTGGCCATGGGCCTGGTCGCGGGCGTGGCGATGGCCAAGAGCGGCGTCGGCCTGGGCCTGGTCCTCGCGATGTCGCTGCTGGTGTTCGCCAGCGCATCGCAACTGGCCTGCCTGCCGCTGATCGCAGCCGGCGCGCCCTTGTGGACGATCGTCGCCACCGCCTGCGTGCTCAACCTGCGCTTCGTCGTCTTCAGCGTGAACTGGCGCCGCTACTTCGGCCGCCACCGGCGATCGCTGCGCCTGCTGCTGTCCTACCTGGCGGGTGACCCGGTCTATGCGCAGTTCGTGCAGCGCTACCCGGAGCCGTCGCCGGCGGGCCGCGCGACGCCGGTGCAGCAGGGCTACTTCCTCGGTCTGGCGCTGACCAACTGGGCGGCCTGGCACGTCGCGTCGCTCGCCGGCATCTTCCTGGCCGATGCCATCCCGGCCGCCTGGGGACTTCGCTTCATCGGCGTGCTGGCCCTGCTCGCGCTGGCGCTGCCGATGCTCAGCGACCGGGCGGTGCGATGCTCGGCGCTGGCCGCGGGCGCCGTCGCGCTGGCCACCGCCTCGTGGCCGATGGGACTCAACGTGGTCGCGGCCATCGCCACGGCCTTCGTGGCCGGCCTCTGGGCCGACCGCCGATGGAGCGCAGCGTGATGCACGCAGGCCGCGAGATGCACGCCTGGCTGGCCGTGCTGGCCCTGGTGGGGGTGACCGTGCTCACACGCAGCTTCTTCCTGCTTCCGGACAGCGAGCCGAAGCTGCCCGGCTGGTTGTGGCGCGGACTCCGGCATGCGCCGGTCGCGGCCTTGCTGGCGATGGTGGTGCCGGATGTATTCCTGAGCCACGGCCACCTGCTGGCCGACTGGCGCGACGCACGGCTGTTCGCGGTCGCCGCGGCCTTGGTCTGCTCCCTGCTGCGCCGCAACGATGTGACCGGGACGATCCTGGTCGGCACGGGTACGCTGATGCTGCTGAGAGTTGGCTTCGGCTGGCCATAGATGAGATCTCCCCCAGGTTGGCTCACTTCGTGTAGCCGCCCACCCCCTCGCCGGGGGCAACACCGGCGGCCCGGCGAAGCCGGTTCCGCGGTGTTCCCCGAACGGGCCTCGCTGCGCTGGCCGGGCGAAAGCGCGGTGGAAGAATGAATCGACAACCGCGGCACCTCAAAGGTGCACCGCATTTATTTACTGAAATGGAGAACTTGAGATGACGCTGGCAATGCGCTGGGATGAATGGGCCGACCACGATGCCGTGGCCCTGGCCGAACGGGTCCGCAAGGGCGAGGTATCGGCGGCCGAACTGGCGGCCCAGGCCGCGGCCGCCATCGCGAAGACCAACCCGTCGCTGAGCGCCGTGGTCGAGGTCTTCGACGACGTGGTGGCCGACCCGCTGAAGGACGGCATGGACCCCGGCGGCGCGTTCGCCGGCGTGCCCTACCTCATGAAGGACCTGGGGCCGACGCTCAAGGGCCGGCTGCAGGAGTTCGGCTCGATGCTGATGCAGGGCCATCGCCCGGCCGAGGACAGCTTCCTCACCGGACAGATCCGCAAGGCGGGCCTGAACATCATCGGGCGCAGCACCACGCCCGAGTTCGGCGTCTGCAGTTCGGCCGAGAACGCGCTCTATGTCACGCGCAACCCCTGGAACCTCGACTACACGACCTGCGGCTCCTCGGCCGGCACGGCGGCGGCGGTTGCGGCCGGCGTGCTGCCGCTGTCCCACGCCACCGACGGCGGCGGCTCCATCCGCATCCCTGCCGGGGTCAACGGCAACATCGGCCTGAAGGTGTCGCGTGGCGTGTTCTCGCTGGCACCGGGCTTGTCCGACCTCAGCGGCCTGGTCTCGATCCAGGGTTGCCACAGCCGCACGGTGCGCGACACGGCGGCCTTCGTCGACCACTGCCGCGGTGGCGCGCCGGGCGAATTCATGCCTTTCTGGACACCCGCCGAGCCCTACGGCGAACTCATCCAGCGCGATCCCGGCCGCCTGCGCATCGCGCTGTCGCACGAGTGGGGCGACTTCCGTGCCACGCCGCACTTCGTGGCCGAACTGGCGCGCGTCGGCCGCTTCCTCGAAGGCCTCGGCCACCACGTGGATTGGGCGCTGCCCGAGGTTGATTTCCGAGGCGCCTTCGCCGCCCAGACCACCTGCTACACCAGCAACTTCGCGCAGGTCATCGCCGGCCAGATCGCCCGCCTGGGCTACGAGCGTCCGCCGGCCGAGCTGCTGGAGCCGATCAACATCAAGATCTGGGAAGCCGGCCTGCACACTTCGTACACCGAGCGCTCGAAGATGCAGGCCGTGTTCAACAGCACCTCGCGCGCCTTCGGTCGCTTCTTCGAGGACTGGGACATCATCCTGACGCCGGTCACCGCGCTGCCCACGCCCAGGGTCGGGACGACGCAATACCTCACGACCAGCACCAACCCTTCGGTGCACGACTGGTTCGCCAACCTCTGGAAGAACTTCGCCTACACGCCGCTGGCCAACCTCTGCGGCATGCCCGGCATCTCGCTGCCGATGGCAACGCAGGAGAACGGCTTGCCGCTCGGCATCCAGGCGCAGGCGCGCCAGGCCAACGACGGCTTGCTGCTTCAGCTCGCGGCCCAGATCGAGCGGGCCCTCGACGGCCAGTGGAACGCGGGGCAGCGGCCGGGGGTTCACGTCACCCGCTGAGCCGCCGAGGCGGCGGTGCTAGCCGCCGCTCTCGGCCTCCTGCAGCAGCCGCCACATCACCTTGCCGCTGCCGCTCTTGGGCAGCGCGTCGACGAACTGCACCACGCGCGGAACCTTGTAGACCGCCATGTTCTCGCGGCACCAGTCGATGATCTGCTGCTCGGTCGTGTCCTTGTGGGTCGGGCGCAGCACCACCACCGCCTTGACCGACTCGCCACGGTAGGCGTCCTTGATGCCGATCACGCAGGCTTCCTGGATCGCCGGATGGCGGAACATCAGCAGCTCGACCTCGGCCGGCCAGACCTTGAAGCCGCTCGCGTTGATCATGCGCTTGAGGCGGTCGGTCATGAAGAAGTAGCCGTCCTCGTCCATGCGGCCCATGTCGCCGGAGCGGAAGAAGCGCTTGCCCTCGAATTCGACGAAGGCCGCGGCCGTGGCGTCGGGCCGCTTCCAGTAGCCCTGGAACACCTCGGGCCCGTGGATGATGATTTCGCCCGATTCGCCGACAGGCATTTCCTGCAGCGTGTCGGGGTCGACCACGCGCGCGTCGGTGCTCATGTAGGGGATGCCCAGGCACTGCTGCTTGGGGTTCTCGAACGGATTGGCGTGCGAGGGCGCGGCGGTCTCGGTGAGGCCGTAGCCCTCCTGGTACTTGAGGCCGAACTGCTCGAACAGGCGCTGGGCCACGGCTTGCGGCATCGCGGCCCCGCCGCCGCCGATGTAGCTCAGGCTGCTGAGGTCGTAGCTGGCGAAATTGGGGCTGGCCATCAGGTCGATGACCATGGTCGGGATGTTGGTCCAGCTCGTGACCTTGCGGCGCGAGATCAGGCGGCCGGCGACGTCGCGGTCCCAGCGCGGCATGATGACCAGCGTGCCGCCGATCAGCACCGTCGTGTGCATCATGCTGACCACGCCGGTGATGTGGAACATCGGCACCACGGCCAGCACCACCACCTCGGGCGATCCGAGCCCCCACAGCTGGCTGGCGCAGGCGTTGTGCATCAGGCTCGAATGATGGTGGATGCAGCCCTTGGGCAGGCCGGTGGTGCCGCTGGTGTAGGGCAGCAGCGCCATGTCGTCGGCGCCCACCACGTGTTCGGGCGGCGCATGGCCGGCGCCGAGCGCGTCGGTCCAGCGCATCACGGCACCGCCTTCCAGGGTCGGCAGCGGATGCTGCGTCAGCAACCAGTCGCGCCAGGCCGGCGCCGGCGCCTCGTCGCCCGTGACCTCGGGGTCGAAGGTGTCGGTGAACTGGGTGACGATCATGTGCGCCAGCCGGTCCTTGGGATCGAGCGCGTTGCTGGCCTTGGCCAGCTCGGGCGCCAGGTCGCCGGTGGTGATCGCGAACTTCGCGTCGGGGTCGGTGATGTAGTGCTTGAGCTCCTCGGCACGGTTCATCGGATTGACCGGCACCACGACCGCATTGGCGCGCAGGATCGCGAAATGGGCGATCACCAGCTGCGGGCAGTTCTGCATGTCGAGGATCACGCGGTCGCCGCGCTGCACGCCCAGGGCATGCAGGGTGCCGGCGAGCCGCTCGGCCTGCGCCGCGAACTCGGCGTAGCTGATCTCGCTGCCGAAGAAGACCAGCGCCGGCTTGCGCGGATAGCGCGCGGCATTGACCGCGAGGTTGTGCCACAGCGAGGTCGCGGGCACGGTGATCGAACGGGGCAGGCGCTGAGGCCAGAACTTGTAATGCGGGCGATCCATACAGTCTCCAGAGAGCGTGAGAGCCTACGACGCTCCCGGCACCTCCCGCATCGGGGAAGCCCCCACGGTCGTCGCCTGGGCGACTCGACGCCCAGGCAGGGGGCCACGCTCCGCTACCGCCATTGACCGACAGACGCGGCGCCCGATCTGCCGTAAAAAAGCGGACTCTCAACCCCTTTCGACAAGGAGCTTCCATGGCAGCAGACAAGCACGCGAGCGTTCACTGGGAGGGCGCCGGCAAGACCGGCAAGGGCCTGATCAGCACCGAAACCGGGTCGCTCAAGGACTACCCCTACGGCTTCGCCAGCCGCTTCGAGGACGACAAGCGCGGCACCAACCCGGAGGAGATCCTGGGCGCGGCACACGCCGGTTGCCTCACGATGGCCTTTGCCTTCGCGCTCGAGGGCGCCGGCCTGACGGCGACCTCGATCGACACCAAGGCCGCGGTCCGGCTGGCCAAGGACGGCCCGGGCTTCAAGATTGACCGCATCCAGCTCGAGCTCGAGGCGGTGGTGCCCGGCATCGACGAGGCGAAGTTCCAGCAGCTCGCGGCCGGCGCCAAGGAAGGCTGCCCGCTGTCGAAGGCGCTGGCCAGCGTGCCCGAGATCACGTTCAAGGCCACCCTCAAGCCCTGACGAGGCGGACGCCGGGCGCTGTTTATGATCTCCTCACAACGAGGAGACACCCATGAACATCGCCCGCAAAGGCATCGCCGCGCTGCTGTGGCTGTCGGTTTCGGCCGCCGCCGTGGCTGCATTTCCGGATAAGCCCATCAAGGTCGTCATCGGCTTCCCGGCCGGGGGCCCGCTCGACCAGCATGCGCGCCTGCTCACCGACAAGCTGCAGGCGGTGCTGGGCCAGCCGATCATCGTCGACTACAAGCCGGGCGCCGGCGGCTCGGTCGGCGCCGAGGCGGTGGCCAAGAGCGCGCCCGACGGCTACACGCTGATGCTTGCCAACACCGGCGTGGCGGTGATCAACGGCGCGCTGTACGCCAAGCTGCCCTACAACACGCTGCGCGACTTCACCCCGGTCGCGCGCACCGCGATGCAGCCGCTCGCGCTGCTGGTGACGCCCAAGCTGCCGGTTCAGGATCTGCGGCAGTTCGTCGACTACGCCCGTGCCCGGCCGGGACAGATCAACTACGGCTCGGCCGGCAACGGCGGCATCAGCCACCTGGTGCCCGAGATGTTCAAGAGCGCCACCGGTATCTTCATGGTCCACATCCCCTACCGCGGCAGCGCGCCGGCCTTCACCGACCTGATGGGCGGGCAGGTGCAGTTCATGGCCGAATCGATCCCGCAGGCGGCCAATTACCATAAGCAGGGCAAGGTGCGCGCGCTGGCGGTGACCAGCGCGACGCGCAACCCGGCCTTGCCCGAGGTGCCGACCGTGATCGAATCCGGCATCAAGGGCTTCGAGGTGGTGGGCTTCTAGGGCTTTCTGGCGCCCGCGGGCACCCCGAAGGACGTGGTCGCCAAGCTCAGCGATGCGTTCAAGCAGGTGCTGGCCAGTCCCGAGGTGCGCGAGCGCATGGTGAGCCAGGGCGCCGACCCGGCCTACCTGGGCAGCGAGGATTTCGCCCGCTTCCTGGCCGCGGAAACACCGCGATGGGACAAGGCGGTGAAGGCCTCGGGCGCCAGATTGGACTGACCCTACATCTTTCGGAGGCTGTCGGGCGCTCGAGAAAGTAGCCAAAATGACTTACATGGATCACCTGTATTTTTCCCGTCGGCCCGCGCCCGACGGCCTGTTCGGGCAACGCCGGTTCCGCCTGCCGCCCGAAGGCTCCTCGCACCATGGCGGACCGCCCCTCGACCCGGAGCGGCCGCCGCCACGGCCGCTGAGCCCCTGGGAGCTGCTTCGGGTCGCCGCCGCGTGGAGGCGAAGGACCGATGACCCGTCGTCGAACCGGGTCGCCCAGGCCCTGGAGTCCCTGGCGGCCCGCCGCATGCCACCGCCGGTCGAGAAGGCTCCGGCGGCCGCCCCCCCGAAGTCCGTGGCCCGGAAGATCTCGGCGTTGATGGGGCTTTAGCAGCAAAAGGTAACAACCCCGATTCGACGAATTTCCCACACCCGAAAGCGCCGGACAGCGCGAAAATCGGGCTGTTAGTTCATTGCTGCAAGTGCAATCAAGGTTAGGCCCGCCTCGTGCGGGCCTTTTTTTCGGCCGCTGACGCCCCGGGCAACGCACCGTTGCGGGGCTCAGGCTTGCATACAAGCAGGCATGAAAGCTGCTTGTATGCAGCGCCATGTCCATCACCGCTCCCGAAATCAGTGCACGCATCGTCGAAGCGGTGATGGCACAGAAGCTCGCGCCCGGCGCCCGCCTGGGCGAGCAGCAGCTCGCGATGCTGTTCGACTGCAGCCGCACCATCGTGCGCGAGGCGCTGACCCGGCTGGCGGCGCGCGGCATCGTGACCGTGAGCGCACGCCGCGGCTGGTTCGTGATCGAGCCGTCGCAGGACGAGGCACGCGAAGCCTTCGAGGCGCGGCGCGTGATCGAGTCGGGCCTGATCCGCAGCGCCGGCGCCATCGACCGCGACGCCCTGCGCGCACTCAAGGCGCACCTCAAGCGCGAGAAGGCAGCGCTCAAGGAAAGCGACATCGGCAACCGCAGCTACCTGCTCGGCGACTTCCACGTCTGCCTGGCCGAATGCCTGGGCAACTCGCTCTTGGCCGACACGCTGCGCGACTTCACCGCCCGCACCACGCTGATCGCGATGCTCTACCAGTCCTCGCACGACGCGGCGCAGTCCTGCGAGGACCACGTGCGCATCGTGGCCGCCCTCGAGCGCGGCGACATCGCGGCCGCCGAGGCCCTGATGAGCGAGCACATCGGCACCGTGCAGTCGGCGCTGCGCGTGCAGACACCGACCGACCCGCTGGCCCAGTTGCGGGACGCACTGGCACCGATCCAGGGCACGGCCGCCGACCCCAGAGGCGAGGCACAGCTCTTGCGTACCGGCCCTTCCAGGAGGGGCCGGAAGGCGGCCGCGTCCGACCCTTCACCCGACGATTCATCGACCTACCTAGGAGCCCTGTTATGAAGCAAACCAAGCGCACTTTCGCGCTCGCCCTGGCCGCGGCCGCCCTGTTCGCCACCGGCGTCTCGCACGCCCAGAGCGCGCTCGACAACGTGATGAAGGCCAAGCTCATCAAGATCGCGGTGCCGACCGACTACCCGCCCTACGGCTCGGTCGACAAGACGATGACGCCGCAGGGCCTGGACGTCGAGATGGCGCAGCTGATCGCCAGCAAGCTCGGCGTCAAGGTCGAGCTGGTGCCGGTCACCAGCGCCAACCGCATTCCCTACCTGCAGACCCGCAAGGCCGACCTCGTGATCTCCACGCTGGGCAAGAACGCCGAGCGCGAGAAGGTGATCGACTTCTCGTCGGCCTATGCGCCCTTCTTCCAGGCGGTCTACGCTGCGAAGAGCGTCAACATCAAGAGCTTTGCCGACATGGGCGGCAAGACCGTGGCCGTGACGCGCGGCGCGATGGAGGACCAGGAACTCGCCAAGGTCGCACCGGCCAGCCTCGAGTACAAGCGCTTCGAGGACAACAACGCCACCATCGCCGCCTTCGTGGCCGGCCAGACCCAGACCCTGGCCACCAGCGCCGCGGTCGCCGGCGACATGATGCAGAAGAACCCGCAGCTCGGCGCCGAGTACAAGCTGCTGCTCAAGGACAGCCCCTGCTTCGTCGGCATCGCCAAGGGCGAGGACCCGTTGAAGGCCAAGGTCAACGAGATCATCGCCAACGCCAAGAAGGACGGCACGCTCGACGCCATGGCGAAGAAGTGGCTGGGCCGCCCGGCCGGCGACCTGCCGGTCTGAAACGCGACGGCCTGCCATGGGCATCGAATTCGACTTCGGCGCCGTCCTCGGCCAATGGCCCCTGCTGGCCAGGGGCGTGCTCTGGACGCTGGGACTCACGGCCATCGCGACCGTGATCGGCATGGTGGTCGGCGTGGCCTGCGCCTGGGCCCGCGCCAGCGGCCCGACCTGGCTGCGCTGGGTGGTCGGCAGCTACGTCGAGCTGATCCGCAACACGCCCTTCATCGTGCAGCTGTTCTTCATCTTCTTCGGGCTGCCGGCGGCCGGCTTCAAGCTGTCGCCCGAAGTGGCGTCGGTGATCGCGATGGTGATGAACCTCGGCGCCTACGCGACCGAGATCATCCGCGCCGGCATCGAGGCCACGCCGCGCGGCCAGATCGAGGCCGCCGTGAGCCTGGCGCTCAACAAGGTGCAGGTGTTCATGCGCGTGGTGCTGCCGCCGGCGATGAAGAAGGTCTGGCCCGCGATGGTGAGCCAGATCATCATCGTGATGCTGGGCTCGGCCGTGTGCAGCCAGATCTCGACCGAGGAACTGAGCTACGCCGCCAACCTGATCCAGAGCCGCAACTTCCGCGCCTTCGAGGCCTTCATCGTCGCCACGGTGATCTACCTGGCCCTGTCGGTGGGCGCACGGCGCCTGCTGAACTGGGCCGGCCCCAAGTACTTCTTCGGACGGTGAGGCGCCATGACCGACTTCTCCCTCTGGGACATTCTCCGCAATCTGCTGCTGGCGCTGCGCTGGACGGTGGTGCTGTCGTTGATCGCCTTCGTCGGCGGCGGCGTGGTCGGCGGCCTGCTGCTGTTCGCGCGGCTGTCGGGCGGACCGGTGGTCGACCGGCTGATCGGGCTCTACGTGCAGGTGTTCCAGGGCACGCCGCTGCTGATGCAGCTGTTCCTGGCCTACTTCGGCATCGCCCTCTTCGGCGTCGACGTCTCGGCCTGGACCGCGGCCTCGGTGGCGCTCACGCTCTACACCAGCGCCTTCCTGACCGAGATCTGGCGCGGCTGCGTGGCCTCCATTCCGAAGGGCCAGTGGGAGGCCTCGGGCAGTCTGGCMCTGAGCTTCAGCGAACAGATGCGCCACGTGATCCTGCCGCAGGCCACCCGCATCGCGGTGGCGCCGACGGTCGGCTTCCTGGTGCAGGTGATCAAGGGCACGGCGCTGGCCTCGGTGATCGGCTTCATCGAGCTCACCAAGGCCGGCAGCATGATCTCGAACGCCACCTTCAAGCCCTTCGTGGTGTTCAGCTGCGTCGCCCTGCTTTATTTCGTGCTGTGCTTTCCCGTGAGCCTGTACGCCAAGAACCTCGAGAGGAAGATCAATGTCGCTCGTCGCTGAAGCCCCCGCCTCCGAAGCCGAACCCGCGGCCCGGCCGTCCGCCGCACCCATCGTGCGAATCACGGCGCTGCGCAAGTCCTATGGCAGCAATGAGGTGCTCAAGGGCATCGACCTCGAAGTCAAGCGCGGCGAGGTGATCGCCATCATCGGCAAGAGCGGCTCGGGCAAGAGCACGCTCCTGCGCTGCATCAACGGCCTCGAGGTCTTCCAGGAGGGTTCGCTCACGGTCGACGGCAAGCCGCTGCTGCACGAGAGCGCGATGGCGATGCGCGAGCTGCGCCAGCATGTCGGCATGATCTTCCAGAGCTTCAACCTGTTCCCGCACCTGACGGTCGGGCGCAACGTGATGCTGGCGCCGACCCTGGTCAAGAAGCGCAGCAGCGTCGAGGCCGCCTCCCAGGCGCGCAAGCTGCTGGCGCGCGTCGGCCTGGCCGAGAAGTTCGACGCCATGCCCGACCAGCTCTCGGGCGGCCAGCAGCAGCGCGTGGCGATCGCCCGCGCGCTGGCGATGGAGCCGGCGGTGCTGCTGTGCGACGAGATCACCTCGGCGCTCGACCCCGAGCTCGTCGGCGAAGTGCTGCGGGTGGTGGAATCGCTGGCGGTCGAGGGCATGACATTGCTGATGGTGACCCATGAGATGAGCTTCGCGCGCAAGGTCAGCGACCGCGTGATCTTCATGCACCAGGGCCGGGTGCACGAGATGGGACCACCGGCGGAGTTGTTCGGCAGCCCGAAGACGCCCGAGCTGCAACAGTTTCTTTCATCCTTGCACGATTGAAGCGCGCGGCCGGGAACCCCCGGCCTGTGGCAAGCTCCGAGCGCTATGCCACTTTGCACGTCTTATTCCCGCCGACGGCTGCTCGGCGCCCTGCTGGGCGTCGCCGCCCTGCCCGCGCCGCTGGCAGCCCTGGCCGGCTTCAACTTCTTCACCAGCGAATACACCGCCAGCCGCGACGAGCTGCAGGCGCAGGTCGCGAAGCGCTTCCCGGTGCAGCAGCGCTATGCCGAGTTCTTCACGGTCTCGTTGCGCGACCCGCAGCTGTCGCTCGACGCCCGCAACAACCGGGCCGCGATCACGGCCATGTTGACGATCGCCAGCCCGCTGCTGAAGCCGTCCTCGGTGGAAGGCCTCGTCTCGGTCAGCAGCGCGCTCAAATACGACGCCGTGGCGCGCGCACTGCGGCTCGACCGCCCGCAGGCCGACCGGATCGAGCTGCAGGGCCTGAGCGGCCGCGATGCCGAGCGCCTGCAGCAGATCGGTGCCGTGGTCGCGCAGGAACTGCTGCGCGACCAGCCGCTGCGCACCTTCAAGCCCGAGGAACTCACCGTCGGCCGCAAGACCTACGAGATCGGCGACATCACGGTGCAGGACGACGGCATCACCGTGGCGTTGAAATGAACCCCCCGAAGCGCCTGAGGTGCCTCCACCTCAAGGCTTACAAGGGGCGACGTTCTCGCAAACGCTTCCAAAGAAGCGCCACGCACAAGCAAACCAATGCGTTCATTGGTATCACGACAGCAAAGCCGAGCCACGCAAGGGCGTCATTCACTTCTTCCTGATTCTGGTAGTCATACCACTCAAGGGCGAGATTCATCATCCCGCCAGTAATTGGTARCGGAATATTTTCCAATATCCATTCTCGAACCATCCAAGCCGACACGATCAAGAAGATGGCAATGAATATCAGAAAACCTGCGATTTTGACGACCAACTTCATTTGACGGTCAGGATTCCGTACGCTTGTATCTGTGTTCGGGGTATGTCAATTTTCATGGAACAAAGAAGATGATTCCTAAGGTTTGCAAACTCGTGCTTGTGCTGTAAAGTGACGCACCCTTCACTAACTCCTGTAGACCCTGCGGGGTGAAGGCGGAAGTTTCCGCGCTCCACGGCTGAGCAGAAGGTGTAGTTATCGATTCGGCCGTCGTCTGCGAAAAGCCCAAACCAATCTGTTTTGCCTCTTATATTGTCAATTATGGGGCCCAAACGCCCCCCCGGTGGGACGGTCAACAATGTAATATCTTCCCCTGGGAATCGGCCCTTTCTTTTTTAGGCACTGGTTTCGCCATTCGTTTCGATATTCGCCATTTCCTGAATATGCTTTATATCGAAAGCTGCCCGTTGTTAGATAGGAAAATTCCTCTCCGTTCAATTTGAATGTCAGATTCATCATATTGCTCATCCTTGATATCAGAAATGCTACGCGCGTTGGAGCACAGGGTGTGAGCCGGTCATCTGAGAGTGTTGTGAGAACCTTCGGCAAACGTGAGCGCGTCAGGGATTTCAGTGGTGAAGCCCTGAGCCCGCAAAAACCGCTAGGGAGGCGGTCCCAGCGGCCCGGCGAAGCCGGTTCCGCGCTATCCCCGGCATCGGGCGGCGTCGGCGTCCTGCGGGCCGGGGCCGGGCCTTTGCTGTGGGTCGCGTCCGCTCTGTTGCTGGCCGGCTGTGCAGCACCGGCGCCTACACAGCAGCGTGCGGTCGACCTCCAGGCTCATCGCGGCGGCCGCGCGCTGGCGCCCGAAAACACGCTGGCCGCTTTTTCGAATGCGATCGAGATGGGCGTGACCACACTGGAACTCGACATCGGCCTGACTGCCGACGACGTGGTGGTGATCTCGCACGACACCCAGCTGAACCCCGACCACACGCGCGACGCCCGCGGCAAMTTCCTCAAGGCCGCGGGGCCGTCGATCCGCTCGCTCACGCTGGCACAGCTGCAGACCTACGACGTCGGCCGGATCGATCCCGCGAGCAGCTACGGCAAGCCCTTCCCCAAGCAGCTGTGGAGCGACGGCGAGCGCATTCCGACGCTGGCCGCGCTGTTCGCGCGCGTCAACGAACGCGGCGCGACCAGGGTCCGCTTCAACATCGAGACCAAGCTGGATCCCGGCCAGCCCGAGGAAACCGCTTCCCCCGAACAGATGGTCCGCGCGCTGCTGGCCGAGGTCGACAAGGCCGGCATGGCGCAGCGCGTGACGGTGCAGAGCTTCGACTGGCGCTCGCTGGCGCTGGTCGGCCAGCAGGCGCCGTCGATGCCGCGCGCCTACCTGACGAGCGCCCGCACGCTCAAGGACAGCCGCTGGACCGCCGGCCTGCGCATCGAGGACTTCGGCACGGCGCCGCGGCTCGTGAAGGCCGCCGCGGGCGACGCCCAGGGACCGGTGATCTGGTCGCCCGCCTACGACGACCTGAGCCCGGCGCTGGTGCAGGAAGCCCATGCGCTCGGCCTGGCCGTGCTGCCCTGGACCGTGAACCAGCGCGCCGACATGGCACGGCTGCTGGACTGGGGCGTGGACGGCCTGATCACGGACGACCCGGCGATCCTGCGCGACCTG
This sequence comes from Variovorax sp. P1_H2, assembly GCF_056405295.1. NCBI lineage: Bacteria > Pseudomonadati > Pseudomonadota > Betaproteobacteria > Burkholderiales > Comamonadaceae > Variovorax > Variovorax sp. P1_H2. The sequence goes on from NZ_JBFUCJ010000039.1 coordinate 41,774, forward strand.
CTCGGCGAACGCGGTGCGGCGCTGCCGGCGAAGCGCGGGCACTGAGAAGCGCCCGATAATCGCAGCCGATGCCTGAACACTCCTCCCCCGCGGTGGCCCGCGCCGGCGCCATCACCGACGTCGCCGGCATCGAAGTCGGCCACCACAGCGACCCTCGCCGCCCCACCGGCTGCACCGTCATCCTCGCGCGCGAAGGCGCGGTGGCCGGCGTCGATGTGCGCGGCGCAGCGCCGGGCACCCGCGAGACCGACCTGCTCGCGCCCGGCAACCTGGTGCAGCAGGTCCATGCGGTGATGCTGGCCGGGGGCAGCGCCTGGGGGCTGGCCGCGGCCGATGGCGCCATGCGCTGGCTCGAGGAGCGAGGCATCGGGCTCGACGTCCACTTCGGCACGCTGCCGATCGTTCCGGCCGCCGTCCTGTTCGACCTGCCGGTCGGCGACGCCCGCATCCGGCCCGATGCCGATGCCGGCTATGCCGCCTGCGCGGCGGCCTCGAACGCGGCGCCGGACGAAGGCTGCGTGGGTGCCGGCAGCGGCGCGCTGGTGGGCAAGCTGTTCGGCATCGATCGGGCGATGAAAGGCGGCATCGGCACCGCATCGGTCACGGTCAACGGCGTCACGGTCGGCGCCCTGATCGCCTGCAACGCGCTCGGCGACGTCATCGACCCCGACACCGCGCAGGTCGTCGCCGGTGCACGCACCGAAGACGGCCGCGCCCTGCTCGACACCCGCCGCGCCCTGTTGCGCGGCGACTTGCCGAAGCCGCTGCTGGCCGGCACCAACACCACGCTGGGCGTGGTCGCCACCGATGCGGTGCTGACCAAGGTGCAGGCCAACCGGCTCGCGGCGGTCGCGCACGACGGCCTGGCGCGGGCGATCAATCCGGTCCACACGATGAGCGACGGCGACACCCTGTTCGCGCTGGCTACCGGCCGCGTGCCGCTCGAGGGCGATGCCCCCGGCATGACGGTGCTCGGCACCATGGCGGCCGAAGTCGTGGCGCTGGCGACCGTGCGGGCGGTGCGGGCGGCACGCGCGGTGCGCATCGGCGACAGCTACTTCCCGGCCGCTGCGGACCTGTCCTGAGCGCCGGCTGTCGGCCGCCCGCTCGGCACGCGCTTTGTAACCCGCCGGGCGCGGAAAGCACAGAAAATGCCGCTGCCGCGCCCGCGGCGACCTTGAGTTCCGTTCCAACCCGCCGCCGCATGCCCCAAGCCATCCGCCTGTTCCTGCTCTCGATCCGCGACCTGATCGCATCCGCCGGGCCCGTCGTCTTCCTCGTCATCGCCCTGCTGGTCGCCGCCTACTGGTGGCTGCAACCGCAGCCGCCCCAGCGCGTGGTGCTGGCCACCGGGCCCGCCGGCAGTGCCTATGCCGGCTTCGGCAAGCGCTATGCCGATGCCCTCAAGGCCAATGGCATCGAGGTCGAGCTGAAGGCCACCGACGGCTCGCTGGACAATCTCGAGCTGCTGCGCAGCGGGGGCGCCGACGTCGCCTTCGTGCGCGGCGGCAGCGCCGATCCGGTGAAGGACGAGGAAGGCGGCCTGACCTCGCTCGGCAGCCTGTTCTTCGAGCCGCTGTGGTTCTTCTACCGGACCGATGCGGCGAAACGCATCGACCGCAAGACCAGCACGCTGACTTCGCTGACCCAGCTCAAGGACCTGCGCGTCAACGTCGACAAGGCCGGCAGCGGCGTGCCCGACATCATGGACCGGATGTTCCGCGCCAACCACATGGACCCGGCCACGCTGAACCTGTCGAACCTCGAGCAGACGCCCGCCACCGAGGCCTTGCAGGCCGGGCTGCTCGACGTCATCGTGCTGGCCTCGGCGCCGCAGTCGCCGCTGGTACAGAGACTGCTTCGGGCACCCGACATCCAGCTGATGGATTTCGCCCAGAGCGACGCCTACTCGCGCCGCTTCGCCTTCCTGCAGCCCGTGACCCTGCCGCGCGGCGTGGTCGACCTGGCCGCCGACCTGCCCTCGCACGATGTCTCGCTGCTGGCGGCCACCACCTCGCTGCTGTCGCGCGAGGAAACCCATCCGGCGCTGCGCCAGCTGTTCGCGCAAACCGCCCAGAACCTGCACGGCGGCGCCGGCTGGTTCAACCGGGCGCGCGACTTCCCCAACACGCGCACCAGCGAACTGCCGGTCAGCCCCGAGGGCGACCGCGCCATCAACGGCACGCCGCCGTTCTGGCAGCGCTACCTGCCCTTCTGGGCCAGCAACCTCGTCGAGCGCATGTGGCTGGTGCTCGGTGGCCTGCTGGTGCTGATGCTGCCGTTGTCGCGCGTGGTGCCGCCGCTCTACCAGTTCCGCGTGCGGCGGCGCGTGTTCCGCTGGTACGCGCGGCTGCGCGAGGTCGAGCACAAGCTGGACACCGGGGCGGGCGACGCCGACGCGCTGCTGAAGGAACTGGCCGATCTCGATCGCGTGGTCAACAAGGTCGCGGTGCCGCTGTCCTATGCCGACGAGCTCTATGCACTTCGCAACAACATTCATGCGGTGCGCAAGCGGGTGTTGGCGAACGCGCCGCAGGGCGGCGCGGCCGCCGCCGCCTGAGGGCCGTCACTGCCTTTGCACCCGCAGCAGCTTGCCATTGCTGCTGTCGGTCAGCAGGTAGAGCCACCCATCGGGCCCTTGCCGGACATCCCGGATCCGCTCACCGCGCTCGGCCAGCAAGCGCTCACGGCCGACCACCGTATTGCCCTCCAGCGTGAGGCGCCACAGCGCGGTGCCGGCCAGCGCACCGACGAAAAGATTGCCCTTCCAGTCGGGCAGCGCATCGCCGGTATAGAAGGCCATGCCGCTCGGCGCGATCGACGACTTCTGCGTGCCCGGGGTCCAGGCCGTGCCGTCGATCTTTTCCCAATAGGTCAGGGGCTGTTCGAGGCCCGGCTTGGCGCCGCCTTCGCCCACCTGCGTGAGCGTGCCGTATTCCTGCCCATAGCTGATCACGGGCCAACCATAGTTGCGCCCGGCCAGCGTCAGGTTGACTTCGTCGCCGCCCTGCGGGCCGTGCTCGCTGGTCCAGAGATCGCCGGTCAGCGGATGCAGCGCCGCGCCCTGTGGATTGCGATGGCCGTAGCTCCAGATGTGGGGTTGCGCGCCGGCGGTCGCCGCAAACGGATTGCCCGGCGCAGGCGCGCCATCGGTGGTGATGCGCACCACCTTGCCGTTGCCGCGCGACAGGTCTTGCGCGAAGCTGCGCTGGGTGTCGAGCAGGCGTTCGCCCATCGTCACGAACAGATAGCCGTTGCGATCGAACACCAGCCGCGATCCGAAGTGCGCCGTGCTGTCGACCTTGGGCAACTGCCGGTAGATGACGGTCACATTGGCGAGACTGCGGTTGGCCGCATCGAGATCGGCCCGGGCGACCGCCGTGCCGTTGAGGCTCGGATTCGATCCGTCCCGCTCGGAGAAACTGAAATAGATCCGGCGATTGCTCGCGAAGTCCGGATCGACCGCGATGTCGAGCAGGCCGCCCTGCCCCACCGCGGCGACGGCCGGCATGCCGGCGACCTGGTCGGCGCCGCCATCGACAGGGGAACCGTCGGCGTTGCGCAGCCGCAGCTGGCCGCCCCGCTGGGTGATCAGCATCCGGCCGTCGGGCAGGAAGGCCAGGCCCCACGGGGTGTCCAGGCCGGTCGCCACTTCGGTGACCTTGGCCGCCATCGGCGTCGAGGGCGGCGGCGCCGTGCCGGTGCTTTGCGTGGCGACGCTGATGTTGGGCTGGGAGGGCGGGTTCGCGGGGGTCGGCGTCGCCGTGGCACCGACACCGAACGCGGAGACCGACACGCTGGCGCCGCCACCGCCACCGCACGCGCCCAGGGCCGCCAGGCCCATCGCCAGAAGATACCGAGTCGCCGCTGCCATGCATGCTCCTTCGGAATGGGCGCTGCGACGCGCCCGGGTCTAGCGCCCTGCCGCTACTTCAGCGCCTTGAAGCGCATGCGGTGCGGCTTGGCGCCTTCTTCGCCCAAGCGTTTCTTCTTGTCGGCTTCGTACTCCTGGTAGTTGCCGTTGAAGAAGGTCCACTGGCTGTCGCCCTCGGCCGCCAGGATGTGGGTCGCGATGCGGTCGAGGAACCAGCGGTCGTGGCTGATCACCAGCACCGAGCCGGCGAACTCGAGCAGCGCGTCTTCGAGCGCGCGCAGGGTTTCGACGTCGAGGTCGTTGGACGGTTCGTCGAGCATCAGCACGTTGCCGCCCGCGATCAGGGTCTTGGCCAGGTGCAGCCGCCCGCGCTCGCCGCCCGACAGCGTGCCGACCTTCTTCTGCTGGTCGGCGCCGTTGAAGTTGAAGCGGCCGGCGTAGGCCCGGCTGGCCATCTGGAACTTGCCGACGTTGATGATGTCGAGGCCGTTCGAGATGTCTTCCCACACCGTCTTCTCATTCGCGAGAGCGTCGCGGGTCTGGTCGACGAAGGCCATCTTGACCGTCTGGCCGACCACCACCTCGCCGCTGTCGGGCTTTTCCTTGCCGGCGATCAGCTTGAACAGGGTCGACTTGCCGGCGCCGTTCGGGCCGATGATGCCGACGATCGCGCCCGCGGGAACCTCGAAGCTGAGGTTGTCGATCAGCAACCGGTCGCCGAAGGACTTGCTGACGTTCTTGAATTCGAACACCTGGTTGCCCAGGCGCTCCGCCACGGGGATGAAGATCTCCTGCGTCTCGTTGCGCTTCTGGTATTCGAAGTCGCTCAGTTCCTCGAAGCGGGCCAGGCGCGACTTGCTCTTCGCCTGGCGCGCCTTCGGGTTCTGGCGCGACCATTCGAGTTCCTTCTTGAGTGCCTTGGCGTGGGCTTCCTCGCTCTTCTGCTCCTGCGCCAGGCGCTCGCCCTTCTGCTCGAGCCAGGTGCTGTAGTTGCCCTTCCAGGGGATGCCGCGGCCGCGGTCGAGTTCGAGGATCCACTCGGCCGCGTTGTCGAGGAAGTAGCGGTCGTGGGTGATCGCCACCACGGTGCCCGGGAATCGCTGCAGGAACACTTCGAGCCACTCGACCGATTCGGCGTCCAGGTGGTTGGTCGGTTCGTCGAGCAGCAGCATGTCGGGCTTGCTGAGCAACAGGCGGCACAGCGCCACGCGGCGCTTCTCGCCGCCCGAGAGCACCCCGATGTTGGCGTCCCAGGGCGGCAGCCGCAGCGCGTCGGCGGCGATCTCGAGCTGGTGCTCGGAGTCGGTGCCGGCGGTCGCGATGATGGCTTCGAGCTCGGCCTGTTCGGCCGCCAGGGCGTCGAAGTCGGCGTCTTCGGCCCCGTAGGCCACGTAGACCTCCTCGAGCCGCGCCTTGGCCGCATAGACCGCGCCCATGGCCTCTTCGACCGACTCGCGCACCGTGTGGGCCGGGTTCAGCTTGGGCTCCTGCTCGAGGTAGCCGATCGTGAGACCGGGCATCGGCAGCGCCTCGCCCTCGATCTCCTTGTCGATGCCGGCCATGATCTTCAGCAGCGAGGACTTGCCCGAACCATTCAGGCCGAGCACGCCGATCTTGGCGCCGGGGAAAAACGACAGCGAAATGTCCTTCAAGATCTGCCGCTTGGGCGGCACGGTCTTGCTGACCTTGTTCATGGTGTAGACGTACTGGGCCATGTCTATTGCTACTCGGTGATGGGCTGCTGGAAAGGTGGGAAAACCGGCCTCGACCCGGCGCGCAAGTCCGGTTCGGCAATCGGGAGGGGTCGCCTCGCCCGTGCGCTGGATCGAAGGGACTTTCGGCGTGACAGGCGCTTGCTGCTGCTGCGCGCTGGCGCGAAATGCCTGCCGAGTCTAACTCAGGCCCTCATTTGGGGCTGGCAACGGCGGCTTCAACAACGCCGCCAGCATTTTCATCGGCTCGGCAGCCGACGCTTCTCGCGCGGCACCAGATACATCGGCGGCCGCCTTGTTCTTGCTTGCGCCTTGGCCGCCAGTTGCGTGGCCTACGCGCCGCCCACACCCGCACAGATGGCCGCGACGCTGGCGCGACAAGGCCATGTGCTGATCGAGCAGGCCATGTCGGACGAAGGCCGCAAGCTCCTCGAGAAGGCCTTTGCGCTCGACCCGGACAACGCGAGCGCGCATTTCGACCGCGGACAGCTGATGCTCAACGCCGGAGAGACGAAGGCCACCCTGGCCACCTTCGACAAGGCCGTGGCGCTCGCACCCGATCACCCACGCTATCTGGGCGCGCGATGCGTAGGCCGTGTCATCGCCGGCCAGGTCGATGCCGGACTCGCGGACTGCAGCAAGGCGCTGGCGCAGGCCGATCCGCGCGGCCATGGCCTGATCGCACGGGGCCAGGCCAGGCTGGTGCTCGGCCTCGATGCAGAAGCCTTGAGCGACTTCGAGGCGGCGCTGCTGCAGCAGCCGAATCACATGCGCGCCCTCTACGGCCGCGGCGTCGCCAGGCTTCGCCTGGGCGACAGCGCCGGGGAGATGGACAAGACGGAAGCCGTCAAGCGGCTCCCGGGCGCGGGACGGGACTACCAGCTTGCGCAACTCTCCTGACGACGAACCCGACACGCCTCTGCCCTGGCCACTGCCGACGGAAGAGCGACGCCCGAGGTGGTGGCGGCGGCTCGCGCCTGAGCCGGAACTGCGCTTCTGGTACTCGTTCTGGTTTCTGCTGACGCTGGCGGGCCAAGGGCTGTCGGTTTACGTGGTCCTTGGCATGCAGTTTTCATTCGACGTTGCAGCCATGTATCTCGCGGAGCGCTGGCCGCGACTGTGGCTGCTCTTCTATCCTGCGGCCCTCCTCGTCGCGACGATCGACGCCGCCCGCCGGCGCCGTGCGCGACCCGGATCCCCCCGTTGAGCCGCGCACGCAGCGCCGTGTCCACATCGCGATCCGAATTGAAGGAGACCGCCACCTCGACATGGATCAGCGGATTGATTGCCAAGCCTATCCGTATCAAAAGTTCGGCCAGTACACCGGGACGGTCACCGAGGTCTCGTGCAGTCCGCTGCAACCCAGCGACTTCACCGCCATGCCTGCCGACCGGCGGGGAGTATTTCAGCAGCCTGTTAGGCGCTCCGCCGCCTTGATTTCCGTGGGTGTGCATCGGTGAGTGGCAAGGCACCGAGACTTCAGTTTGCCAACATGTTGTGCGACCTTCAATAAGGAGGCGGTTTGGTAGATGGTCCCGTCTTTATCGATCAGAAAGTGCGCGCCATGCGGACCGGTTCTGTAGCCATTGAAGGTTGCCTCGGCGGTAGGCGAATTTGTTTGGTGGACCACAATTCCATTCACTGCACCCAGTTTTCCGTGTTGGATCTTGTCAAAAATCTTTACATTAATTCTGTCTGCGTCAACGATTCCACCGCGGCTGATAAAAAACCCCATTTCAATCCCCTTATGCTTCTCGGTTGGCTTGAATGTCGAAACTCATCGATACGGTTCCACCGGAACTACCCTGTTGATTTTGAATGGTGTATTCCTGCGACACCCGGGAAAATGAGAGGCTGATTGTTTCGCGTCCTAGCCTCATATTGGTCTTGTGGCTTGGCTCAACTTTGGTCACAATGACATCCTTCATCGTGATTTTTAGATATTCCAGCGGCTTTTAACCGGCCTTTCTCAAGACAAGAGTGGCCGTATCGATGTGCTTTCCTGTCACGCAGTATTTCATCAGGTTTGGGCTGGACCGGTCTACGTAGTGGTCAAAAATCAGGTCGCCCACAGTAGCCTTGCCGGCACCCCCGCCGCTGCCAGAGTGCATGGTGGAAGTCTGAGTAACGTTTCAATCCCATTCCAGCACTTCGATCTCGTTCTTATGGTTCGCATCCTGGGATTCGCCAGAAATGCCGGTCAACTTCAAAAAAATGTCCTGCGCCACGGGAGAGGCTCCAAATTAAAGATCGTAAATAAATGTGACGCCTCGGCAGAGGGCGACTATTCAAGTCTGTCGGACTGAGATGCGCGGCGGAACCCGCTGGCGAGTCGGAAATCTCTTTAAATAGGGGAGAAATCGGAATCTGCGGGCAACATCCTGAGTTGCCTACGAGCGACCGGCCTTGCCCTGCGCCTTCTCCTGCTCCAGCGCAATGACCAGATGGCGAACTGGAACGCTTCGCCGAGTTCKAAGGCCAGCGGCACAGATGCGTTGACTGCAGCCCCCTGGCCTTCGCCCTGAGCGTGTTCGGCTGCTCGCCGAGCCGGAACTTCGGCGGGCCATCCGCCTTGCCGCGCAGCCACTTCGCAACCGTGTCGCGCGATAGCCCCGTCATAGGCGCAACCTCATGCTCCACCTTGCCCTCCGGCTATGCAAACGCCGGAACCTGCCAATCATGTCCATGGTGATCACTCCGCTTCCTCTGCGGCACAAAAATTCAGCAGCGTAGGTTGTTCACTTGGCTCAGTTTTCGGTCGGCGCCCACAGAATGAGGCCAAACCCCAACTCATGAGACAATAGCGCCTGTTGCCGGGTCCAGTTGCCCGCAACGCCGGCTCTCTGCCGGGGACGAAGACGGCCTTTGCAGGCTGTCAGGCTCCCACTCCTGACCCATCTGCCCTTACTGGCTCGTCGTCCGATGTGACGCCCGAGCGGGTGGATACCACTGCGCCGTGTAGGGCGCTTATTGAACTCAATGAACTTTGATGAACTGAAGCTGGCCCCGGCCATCTTGAAGGCCGTGCATGAGCAGGGCTACGAAACGCCGACGCCGATCCAGGCCCAGGCCATTCCGGCCGTGCTCGACGGCCATGACCTGCTGGGCGGCGCCCAGACCGGCACCGGCAAGACCGCTGCCTTCACCCTCCCGATGCTGCACAAGCTCACGATGAGCCGCAGCGCCACCAACAAGTTCGGCGGCACCGGCATCCGTGCCCTGGTGCTGACCCCGACGCGCGAACTCGCGGCCCAGGTCGAGGAATCCGTCCGTACCTACGGCAAGTACCTGCAGCTGAGCTCGACCGTGATCTTCGGCGGCGTCGGCATGAACCCGCAGATCAGCAAGCTCAAGAGCGGCGTCGACATCCTGGTCGCCACCCCCGGCCGCCTGCTCGACCTGCAGCAGCAAGGCATGCTCGACCTGTCGCAGGTGCAGATGCTGGTGCTCGACGAGGCCGACCGCATGCTCGACATGGGCTTCATCCACGACGTCAAGAAGATCCTCGCGCTGGTGCCGAAGGAAAAGCAGAGCCTGCTGTTCTCGGCCACCTTCAGCGACGAGATCCGCGACCTCGCCGCCACCCTGCTGAAGAATCCGCAGAGCATCCAGGTCACGCCGCGCAACACCACCGTGCAGCGCATCAGCCAGGTGATCCATCCGGTCGGCCGCGGCAAGAAGAAGGCGCTGCTCGCGCACATCATCAACGAGCACAAGTGGAGCCAGGTGCTGGTGTTCACCCGCACCAAGTTCGGCGCCAACAGCGTGGCCGAATTCCTCACCAAGAACGGCGTCGAGGCGATGGCGCTGCATGGCAACAAGAGCCAGAGCGCGCGCACCCAGGCACTGGCCGGCTTCAAGAGCGGCGACATCCGCGCGCTGGTGGCGACCGATATCGCGGCCCGCGGTATCGACATCGACGAACTGCCGCACGTCGTCAACTACGAAATTCCGAACGTCAGCGAAGACTACGTCCACCGCATCGGCCGCACCGGCCGCGCCGGTTCGAGCGGCGAGGCCGTGAGCTTCGTCTGCCTCGACGAGGAAGGCTTCATGCAGGAGATCGAGCGCTTCACCAAGCAGCAGATCCCCGTCCAGGTCATCGACGGCTTCGGCCCCGAGGAAGGCGAACGCGCCGAGCCCATCGCGATGGGCCGCCAGACCATCTGGGGCGGCGCCGGCCGTCCGCCGAGCCGCGAGGTGATGCAGGCGGCCGCCAAGGCCGCGCGCACGGAAATGATGCAGCGCATCCGAGACAACAAGGCCGGCCAGGGMGAACGCAGTGGCGGTGGCAATGGCGGCAATGGCGGCAATGGCGGTGGCCAGCGTCGGGGCGGAGGCAATGGCCAGGGCCAGGGCGCACCGGCCGGCCGCGGCGCCAATGGTGGCGGCGGCCAGGGCCCGCGTGGCCAGGCCGGCCGTGGCCAGGGC